>CAZPGD010000223.1:0-3314 GCA_964585865.1 uncultured Hungatella sp.
TCGGCCGCCGTCTGGGCGCAGACGTCGATGCAGCGTTCGTATTCTTCGTATTGATACAGCAGATAGGCTTTATACTGCATGGCGGCCAGCCGGTCCTCGGGGCTTTCGGCCGCCCGGATGGCCTCGTCCACGTAAGAGAGGGCCTGCGGGCGGTTCCCCAGTTCGTGGTAGCAGCCGCCGATAATGTGCAGGGCGCGGAATTTCCGGGAAATGCGTTTTTTCATCTCCTCCGTTCCGTCGTCCACGGTGTCGTAGATCAGTTCCAGCCACCGCAGCAGATGGGGAAGGGAAGCCTCGTAATCACCCGTGCGGTAGAGGACGCGGCCGAACAGGTTCTCGTAGGAATATTCCTGCTCCGCGTCGGGCAGGAAGCCGGAAAGGAGCGAGACGGCCTCGTCCAGCCGCTCGTTCTGGAACAGGCACCAGCCCAGTTCCAGGGTATTGGCCAGTTTCTGGTCCTCCCGTGCCGGATCGGCGATCAGGCTTTGGTACTCCCGGATCAGCGCGTCGTTGACCGTGTGCATCTGGTCGAGCAGTTCCTCGTCATTTCCGTCGATATCGAGCAGATCCATCAGGTAATCTTTGGCCCGGCGGAAGTCCCCGCGCCGGATCAGACAGGGGATCAGGGAGCGCTTGGCCATATAGTGGGAAGGCCATTTTTCGAGGATGTCCGTCCAGATCTGAAAAGCCTCGTCCTGCCTGCCGGTGTGCCGGAAGGCGTCCCCGCAGTAATAAAGAATGTAGTTGTCGCCGGGGTACGCGGCCAGCAGGCGTTCCGCCGCGGCGTTCAGCCGGGCGCGCGCGGATTGCGCGTTTTGCGGCTGCGCGGGGGCCGCGGCCTGTTCCGCCGCGGGGTCCGGTTTCCCGTCCGCCGCGGCCGTCTGTTCGTGGACCGCGGCAGTTTGCGTCTTTTTGTTTTGCGGCAATTCGGCCGTTGCGGTCTGTTCCGCCGCGGATTCCGACAGTTCGGATGCCGCGGCTGTCTGTTCGTGGACCGCGGCAGTTTGCGTCTTTGTGTTTTCCGGCCGCGTGGCCGCCGCGGCCTGTTCCGCTGCGGTTTCCGGCTGTCCGGCTTCCGCGTCCCTGCCGGATTCCAGGCGCAGGATCTCCATGCGGATCCACTCGCAGTCCTGGTAGGGGTGGTAAATACCGTAGGTTTGCAGGGCGTCCCAGTCGCGCAGCCATTCCCGCTGTTTCTCTTCGTCCCCGACCTGCTCCTGATCGATCCGGCGCTTTAAGTCCAGATAGGCGCGGGTGTAGGAATCCGCGTCCGCGTTGTCCTCGTCCAGGACCCGGTAGAGATCATAGTTGATAAATTCCTCATTCTGTATATAGTAAATGACGTAATCCAGATAATTTTTCGGGAACTGTTCAAGCAGGCTCGCCTGGTCCGCCGCGATCTGAAAAGTATCGTCGATCATTTGCCAGATGGTATGCGGAAGATAGATATGGCTCATCAAATAGACCAGCAGCGCTTC
Source organism: uncultured Hungatella sp. (assembly GCA_964585865.1). Lineage (GTDB taxonomy): Bacteria > Bacillota > Clostridia > Lachnospirales > Lachnospiraceae > UBA3402. The sequence goes on from CAZPGD010000223.1 coordinate 1,479, forward strand.
CCGGGTCTCCAGAGAGGTGTCCAGGTCTTCGCAGAGCGGGTCGGAAAGCAGTTCCTTCCAGTTTTCGGGGACGATTCTGCGGCGGATATCGGAATATACCTCATCCACGCGGGCGATCCATTGTCCGGTTTCGGTCTGTTCGGACTCGGGCTCTTCCTCCTGCGGAAGCGGGTCCCTGGCCAGACTGACAGCGCCTTCGTATGCTTCGCGAAGACGTTTGAACCCTTCCGGATCGTCCTCCGGATTCGTGGAACGAAGTAAAGACAGATACGCGGATTTGATGGCGGCCTCGTCGCGGGTTTCCGCGATGCCGAGAATATGAAAAATCATCTGTTTCTCCACAGACCTCACCCCCCGCACTGATATTAACACATTCCATGGTAAAGGAAAAGGGATTTAAGAAAAGTTTCAATAAATTTGTTGCTTCGGGTCGGTTAGTGAAGTATATTAGAAAGGGGAAATTGCCCCCCTTCCGGGGAAGCGGGGTGCTTTCCGCACGGCGGCTTTTTCCGGGCCGCCCGCACCGGCCGGACCGACCGGACGGCGTTTTAAGGCGAAAGACGGGTGTGCCGGGGAAGTGCCGCAAAACATCGCGGGAACGCATGGACGGGGAAGGGAATATTTAGCGGCGGGAAGAAATATTTGACGGGGAAAAGGACTGTTTTGCGGAAAAGGAAAATTGAGCAGGGGAAGGAATATTGAACAGGAAAAGGAAAATTTAGCGGGGAAGGAATATTTACATGAAGGAGTTGGCCCGGGACATCAGGACGAAAGAGTTTAAGCCGGTATATCTGCTTTTTGGCGAGGAGGCGTTTCTCAAGAGAAGCTACAAAAATCAGCTGAAGGACGCCATAATCGGCGACGATTCGATGAATTTCCACTATTTTGAGGGCAAGGGGATTGATCTGCGGGAAGTGATAAGCCTGGCGGACACCATGCCTTTTTTCGGGGAGCGCAGGCTGATCCTTATCGAGGACAGCGGGCTGTTTAAGGACGGCGGGGCGGAAGCGCTGACGGAATATCTGCCGCGGATGCCGGAGACCACCTGTATCCTGTTTGTGGAATCGGAAGTCGATAAGCGCGGGAAACTTTATAAAAAGGTGAAGGAACTGGGCCATGCCGCGGAAATGGTCCGCCAGGATGAGAAGCAGCTGGCTGTCTGGGCCGGTTCGCTGCTGGCCAGAGCCGGCAAAAAAATCACCGGAAAGACGATGGAACTGTTTCTGAGCAGGACCGGCGACGATATGGAGAATATTCGCATGGAACTGGAAAAGCTGATCAGCTATACGTATGGCCGCGACGTAATCACGGAGCGGGACGTGGAGGAAATCTGCACCGCGCGGACCGTCAGCAAGATTTTCGACATGGTGTCGGCTATCGTGAACCGCAGGACGAAAACGGCCATGGATCTGTATGAGGATCTGCTGGCGTTAAAAGAGCCGCCGATGCGGATCCTCTTCCTGATTGCCAGGCAGTTCAATCAGATCCTTCAGGTGAAGGAACTGTTAAACAAGGGATTGGACCGCGGCGATATCGCCGCCCGGCTGAAGGTGCGTCCCTTCGTCGCGGGGAAACTTATCCAACAGGCGGGATCATTCAGCCGGGAGCAGATTCTCTCCTATGTGACGCTCTGCGTGGAATCGGAAGAAGCGGTGAAAACCGGACAGCTTGGCGACCGCATGGCGGTGGAACTGCTGATTGCGAAACGGTACTGAAACGGTATAAAAACGGTGCGGAAACCGCATGGAAACGGTGCGAGACGGTACGGGAACGGCAAGAAAACGGTACGGAAACGGTATTGAGCGGCAAAAACGGCACAAACAAAAGACCTGCCCC
>CAZPGD010000224.1:0-3306 GCA_964585865.1 uncultured Hungatella sp.
GATGCTTCTTGCGCGGCCGCGGCCGCGCAAGAAGATGCGCCGTCTGAACTGTTACGGATTTCCGCAGCCGTTTCGGCGCCCGCTACCATTTTAACGGATCCGGCACGGCCCAGGGCGCGTCCACCACGCAGTATTCATACGCGTTCACCACCACCGTGTCCCCGTACTTATCCATCCGTTTGAAACTGGAAACGTAATTTTCATGCACATGCCCGTGGAAAAAATAAGCCGGATGATAGCGGTCCATCAAGTCCCGGAAACACCGGAAGCCCCTGTGCGGCAGATCCGGCATGTCGTTCAACTCAAAAGCCGGCGCGTGCGTTACCAGAATATCGAACCCCTTATACCGCCTGAGTTTCGGCTGCAGCCGCCGGATCCGCGCCCGCATTTCCTTTTCATTATACTGGTTCGGTTTGTCAAATGAGTACCGCATGGAGCCGCCCAGTCCCAGGATCCGCACCCCGTTGAACCGGAAAATGGAATCGTCGATGCAGATACAGCCAAGCGGCGGGTTCGCGTCGTACCGCGCGTCATGGTTCCCGTGTACGTAAAGCACCGGCGCGTGACTCAGCGTCGCGAAAAACTCCAGGTACCCCGGCTCCAGATCCCCGCAGGAAATGATCAGGTCAATATCATCCAGCCGGCCCGGCTCATAGCAGTCATAATAATATTTTGATTCCTGGTCGGACAGCGCCAGTATTTTCATACACTTACCCCTCTATCCGTTCCCTTGCGGACACGGTCTGCGCCGCGGCACGCCGCGGCCACAGTCAAACCGTCCCTCGCTCCGCCAAGCCGCGGCCGCCTACGGCTCCTCTTCTTCCCGGTCCACGACCCCCTGCAGACGCACCAGCCCGCGGGCCTCCTCGTTCAGTTCCGAAAACTCCGGAATGCGGCCGATCACATTCTCCGCCAGCCAGTTCATGCCCACAATCTCTTCCGGCGCCAAGCTTTTCCCTTCCCGGCACTGGATCACCCCGTTCTGCGAGTAGATCAGACCGTCGAAGGGATGAAAACTCCCCGCCCGGATCGAACTTTTCAGGAATTCGATCAGCCGGTGGGTCCCGTGCGGAATGTCCTCCGAGCAGATCACGTCAATCACATCCGCGGACATGCCCCACCAGTAATTGACCGCCTTCTTGCCTTTCACGACGCCCTTCTCATCCGTCCCCTGGCAGGTCAGTTTCACGATCCGCTCATAAAATTTTCCCCAGTGGCAGATCGGCGTGGCGAAATTCTCCAGGCTCCCGTCCTCCAAAATCTTGTAAAGCCCGTACTCCCTCGAAGCGTGCTTCGGCGTGATCATATCATCCCCGGAAATATAGCTGATCCCCGCCTGCTCCAGCCGCGCCCTCGGGTTCGCGTCGCGCGTCCTGGACCATTCCAGATAAACTTCCGCTTCCGGATCGATCATCCGCGCCCCCAGGGCAAAGGCGTTCACATTCGCCAGCGTGCCGTAAATCGGATAATCCGCCACATAGCCCAGCCGGCCCGTTTTCGACATGGCCGCCGCGATCGCGCCCATCAGGAATTTCGCCTCATACATTCTCCCGTAATACGTGCAGATCGCCGAATAGGACATATTGATCGAACAGTTGTAAATCTTCACCTCCGGGTGCAGCACCGCCATGCGGACGCTGGGCCTTGCCATCTGCGGGGCCGTCGTAAACAGCAGGTTGCACCCCGCCGCAATCGCGTCCTCAATCGCCTTTTCGACCTGTTCCTCCGTATCCGCCCCGTCGAAGGCCATGGTCTCCATCCTGCCCGCGTAAACCTCATTCAAATGCTGCCGCCCCAGTTCATGGGCATACGTCCAGCTGGAAGCCTGCGCCGTTTTCGTATAAATAAACCCGATCTGCAGCTGCTCCGGATCAATCGTACCGGGAAGCAGCCAGTTCAGAAGCAGCGGCTTGCGTCCCGTTTCCTCCACTTTCTCCGGACTATCCACCAGTTCCACGGGATTTCCGCTGTCCGCCAGTTCCACTTCCTTCCTGATCTTCTGCAGGGACTTCAGCATTTCCTTATCCGTCTGGGATACCGTCATCTCATAACCGAAGATTTCCGTGTAGATCAGGAACGTGTCGCTGCAGTTCAGCCATTTGCTGCTCCGGTCCCATTTCTCATAGGCTTTCACGAAACGGCTGTAAGCGGAATTAAACAGCATATGATCGTCGCTGCTCCACGGCTCGCCCGGTTTTTTGCCCATCAGTTCCAGGAGTTTCCTGTAACTCCCCTCCCGGCTGAACCAAACATCGCTGTTTTCGGCCACCTCATAGAAATCCATAAACTCATAGTACAATTTGGACTCCACGGAATCATTCTTCCGCGGCACCAGGCGGATTACCTCGCCGCGGATGCTGTAAGCGCCTAGGTACTTCATGACGCTGACCCGCTTATTGCCCTCCTGTACGTAGAACTGATTCATATATTCATAGGCCAGAATGGGATCCTGGATCCCTTCTTCGATCTGATAATCGTAAAGTCCGGACCATTTGACACCAAACTCCGAACTCTCGGACAGCAGCGGCATAAAATTGCGCGCGAAAGCGTGGGTCCGCCCCTCGGTCTTGGTTCCCACGATCCGGGACAGGGGAATATCCACCACCCCGAGCGGCACCTCCGCCACGATATCCGCGTAGGAAAGAATGGAATCCAGCACCGGAAGGTACGGGTACTGCCCTTTCAGCACCGCCTCCTGATAGCTCTTCTTCCCCCGTTTTAACGCCGCGTTATATTCTAAAAGTGACATTTAAATCCTCCAATTATACAGAAATACCGGCCGCGCCGGTCAGAACCCCCGAAATCCCGCCCGTTATCGTACCAACACGGCTTTCGTCCCGACGGGGATACCCGTCAAATGTTGATGAACGTCCCCGCTCTTCTGCCGTCTCAACTCCTGTCTCGATGGGGATACCCGTCAATCGCCGATTAGCGCAAGCGGGATCGCCGTTTTTCCCCCGCCATCGTACCATTTCGACTCCTGTCTCGATGGGGATACCCGTCAATCGCCGATTTACGCAAGCGGGATTACCGCTTTCCCCGCTATTCTACCATAAATTTTCCGCTTATGTAAAGGAGAATGTCAGAAAGGGGCAGATACAAAACATTGGTTTTTTTCTTATGCGTAAATATACAAGTCGGGTGCATGTCGCGTTAAACATGCACCCGTTTCCATGGATTATCCCGTTATGTGGCTTACAAAAAAAGTTAAAAGCATTACGAACCCTTCCCCGCCATAACGCAGAATCCCCGCGGCCGGGACAGGGACGGCGCAGGCCGCGAAAAACCGGAAAGGATTACCTGGTG
>CAZPGD010000225.1:0-3287 GCA_964585865.1 uncultured Hungatella sp.
CTCTCTGGCCCGCCTGCTTCCGTTTTTCGCTCTGCTTTGTCCTCTACTCGTTCTTTCCATGCAGTTCCGTCCTGTGGAAATCCTCGGTCGGTATAACGCACACCCAGGTTTTCCCCTGATTCAGCGTAATTTCCTCATGTTCCGAATCAAAATAACGGGTTACGCCGAATTCGCCGTCCTTTTCCCAGGAAAGCGGGATGGCGCGCCCGTTGGTGATATAGTAACCGTAAGCCCCGCTGTGCACATCAATATTGCGGTAGGGGGTTGTCGCGAAATACCCGGCCGCGCAGTACTGAAGGATAATATTCTTCACGGCGATCTGCCCCTCGTCCCCCTCATGGGGACCGCCGTACTGGTAGCGGTAATACAGCCCATCGTCCTCATTGTAGAGGAAATACGGCTCATTATAACTGTACCCCGGCACGACCCTCTCGGCCTCCAGGGAATTCTCAAGGCGGATCTCCTCTCCGTCCGCCGCGAACCGGTAGTGCCCCTCGTACTCTTCCGCGTATTCCTGCGTGTAGCCAAGCTGCAGAACGGCATCCTGTATCCGCTCGAAGCTGGTATAGGCGTTGTGGGGCGCTTTCCTGTCCTTTGTACGGTAAAAGGCGGTCGATCCGATGCCCGTCACGCCGTTGATATTGTCGATGTATTCCAGATCGGGCTTCGCGAAGGTGCTCTGTCCGAAATGGGCGTAGATCGCGTCAAATTCTTTCGCAAAATAGATATAATAGGTTCTGCAGCTGCGGACAGAGCCGATCCGTTCCAGATCGTCGTAATCTTCCAAAATGGCCATGTAGCGGTTCATGCCCCCTTCCACCGGGGCCTCGTAAACGACTCCCGCCCGGTTGATCCCGTAATTGGGCAAGGATTCCTTGTCATTGCTTATCATGACCGCCAGCGGCCGCCGGTCAGCCTGCCCAACCGGCGCCATTTCCCCGGTCAGGTAGCTTCGGATCATGCCATCCTTCTCGACCCGCTCCGCGGGCCATTCCGTTTCCGGCTCCGTCTCTGTTTCCGGTTCCGTTTCTGTTTCCGGCTCGGGGGCGGTCGTCACGGTCCGGGACTCCTCCGTCTGCGCTTCCGTCTCCGCCGCAGAAGGAGCAGACGTCCCCTTTTTCCCGCACGCGGACAGCGCCGCTGCCGCCGTGACCGCCGCCGCAAGCCCGGCATAGAACCACGTTTTCCTCATCTTGTGTACCCTCTGCTTTGCAGGATTGCTTCCTGTCTCCGCTCCATCAGAAGCCGTTCCTCCTCTTCCTCATGGTCGTACCCGCACAGATGGAGCATACTGTGAACCGTCAGAAACGCCAGTTCCCGTTCCGGGGAGTGTCCGTACGCTTCCGCCTGCTCCATGAGCCTGTCCACGGAAATCATCATGTCGCCCAGCACCAGTTCCCCCGTCTCCGGGTTAAAGCAGTCGGCAAAATGCTCTTCCACGCGGCTGAAATCGGACGGACTGTCGTATTCCGCCCCGGGAAAGGAAAGCACGTCCGTCGGGCTGTCGATCCCACGGAACTGCCGGTTCACCCGGCGGATCTCCTCATCGCCGGTCAGCACCACGTTGATCTCCGCCTCATACGGGCAGTTCTCATATTCGAGAGCCGCCCCGGCCACGTCCCGGATAATCGCCTCGTAGGGAACCGGGAGTTCCCTCTCCGCCTCATACTCGATATGGACTGTCATCTGTTCCTCCCTCCGCCTGCCGCGCCCGACGTTTCCGCCCTCTTCACCGGTCCCGGCCGGCGGTTCTCCAGCTCTCCGCCGCTCCGGCCGCCCGTTCATGCCTCCGGCCCCTGCCGTCGCCTTTCTTTCTCCCCGCCGCTCCGGCGCCTGTCATGCCCGCCGTCCGGCCGGGACCCGGCGCGCTTCCGTTCGCGCGCCTCGTATTCGTCGTATGCCTCGACAATCTTCTGCACCAGCGGATGGCGCACCACGTCGCTGTTCGTCAGGTAGCAGAAGCCGATCTCCTCCACCCGGCTCAATACCTTCACCGCCACATCCAGCCCGGAGACTGTGCCCGCCGGCAGATCCTTCTGCGTCCGATCGCCGGTCACGATCACCTTGGAGCCGAAGCCGATCCGGGTCAGGAACATCTTCATCTGGGCGGGCGTCGTATTCTGCGCCTCGTCCAAGATAATGTAGGCGTTGTCCAGGGTGCGGCCGCGCATGTACGCCAGGGGCGCCACTTCGATAAGCCCCTTTTCCGCGCTGCGCAGATAACTGTCGGCCCCCATGATCTGATAGAGGGCATCGTAGAGCGGCCGCAGGTAGGGATCCACCTTGCTCTGCAGATCGCCGGGCAGAAAGCCCAGTTTTTCCCCCGCCTCGATGGCCGGACGTGTGAGAATGATCCGTCCGGTTTCCCCGTCCCGGAAGGACTGGATCGCCATTGCCATGGCCAGATAGGTTTTCCCCGTCCCGGCCGGGCCGATCCCGAAAACGATCATTTTGCTGCGGATGGCGTCTACATATTCTTTCTGGCCCAGCGTCCGCGGCTTGACCGGCGTGCCGTTCGCGGTGCGGCAGATCGTGTCCCGGTCGATCTCCAGAATCTGCCGGTCCTGTTCGGAAAAAGAGAGCGACAGCGCGTAGTCCACGTTCTGGGCCGTGATCGGACTGCCGCGCTTCGACAGTTCCAGCAGATCGTTAAACACACTTTTGGCCTTCTGCACCATATCCTCGGACCCGATGATCTTCAGCGCCCCGTCGCGGGATACCATCGTCACATGCAGGGTCCGCTCGATTTTCTTCAGGAACTCGTCAAACTGCCCGCTGACGTTCCGCTCCTGCTCCGCCGGAATATCAATAATGGTCTCAATCACACTCATAATAAAAAAGTCCCCAATCGAGCGACTGAGGACTCTGATACCCCTATCCTTAATTATACTTTCTTTTTCTGGCAGCTTCAGACTTCTTCTTGCGTCTTACGCTCGGCTTCTCGTAATGCTCTCTTTTACGGATTTCCTGCTGGATACCGGCCTTTGCGCAGTTTCTCTTGAATCTGCGCAGCGCACTGTCCAGAGACTCATTGTCCTTGACGATTACGTTCGACATCGCTTACACCTAACCTCCCTCCAGTTGCGGTATTTGTGCACAATACAACTGTTTGGGTATTTCCTGGCACTGACATGATTATACCATAAAAATGGTATTCGTCAACAGGTTTTTCAGCTGAATTTAAAAAAGTAAATTCAGTAAATTCCAAAAGTAAATCCCACTGTGGGATTTACTTTTGGAATTTACGCTCTTCTATTTTCTTCTTGCCAAACCGGGAAGAATCCGTT
>CAZPGD010000226.1:0-3276 GCA_964585865.1 uncultured Hungatella sp.
GGGGAACGGGGAACCGCGCCCGGGGCGGGTCATGCTAACGTGGATCGGGTAACCGCGCCCGTGGCGGGACACGCGAACGGGGAACGGGGAACCGCGCCCGAGGCGGGATCCGTAAATGGGAAAAAGGAAATTTACGAAACGCTCGGCGGGCTGGTTGACGGTTTCCGGGAGGAAATGACGGAGGCTCTGCGGGGCTGCGTCCGCATCCCCAGTATCTACGCCGATGACGGCAGCGGCTGCCCCTACGGGGCGGAAACGGCCCGGTGCCTGGAATACATGCTGGAACTGGCGCAAAACCTCGGATTTTCCACCCGCAATATGGACGGCCAGCTTGGCTGGTGCGAGTACGGGCAGGGGGAGGAAATGACGGCCGTCCTCTGCCATCTGGACGTCGTGCCGGCGGGCGGCGGCTGGACCGTTCCGCCCTTTGAGGGGACGGTAAAAGAAGGCCGCGTCTACGGCCGCGGGACGATGGACGACAAGGGCCCGGCCGTAGCCGCTCTTTACGCTCTGGCCGCTTTGAAACAGTCCGGGCTGCCGCTGAAGCGCCGGATCCGCATCCTTTTCGGCCTGAACGAGGAAACGGGAAGCGCCGACATGAAGTACTATCTGGCCCACGGCGGCGAGGTTCCGTACTGGGGCTTCACTCCCGACGGGGAATACCCGGTCATTAACGGGGAGAAGGGCCTGATTACCGAAACCTATACCCGCGGGCTGCGTCAGACGGGGCCCATCCGGCTGGCCGAACTCCGGGGCGGCGAGGCCCACAACATTGTCCCCGCCCGCGCCTCGGCCCGTCTCGTCTGTTCCGACGAATTGGCTGCCGAAATCTGCGCGCTTAAGGCGGATCAGGTGACGTGTACGCGCACGGCGGACGGCGTGATTGCGGAGGCCGTTGGCACCGGCGCGCACGGCGGATCCCCCTGGGAAGGGGAGAACGCCATCGGCCGGCTGATGATTTTTCTGGACCGGCTGCCTCTGGAAGGGGATTTGAAAGAGGCGGTCCATCTGCTGGCCGCCCGTTTCGGCATGGAGTGGGACGGCGCGTCCCTGGGCATCGCTCTGGAGGACGATATTTCCGGGAAACTGACCATGAACCTGGGCGTCGCCGACGGGGACGCGGAAAGTATAACCGTCCGTGTCAACTATCGCTACCCCGTCACGTTCCGTTTCGAGCAGTGCGGGCCGCGGGTGCAGGTCGTTTTTGAGGAAGCCGGCTTTAGCCGCACCGCTTTCCAGCACAAGGCGGGTCTGTACGAGCCGCCGGACAGCCCGCTGGTCTCCAAGCTGCTGGACGTCTACCGGATCTATACCGGGGACGCGAAGGCCGCTCCGAAGGCAATCGGCGGCGGGACCTACGCCAAGATGATCCCGCACATTCTGGCCTTTGGCCCCATTTTCCCGGGGGACGAGGTAAGAGAACACAAACCCGATGAATTTATGGAAATCAGCCGTCTGGCGGACAACGCCAAGCTGTTCGCGGACGCGTTGTACGAGTTGGCGGTCTGACGCGCGTGCGCGTGTGGCCGGAGTGAGGTACTGGTACGCACGCAGCTGAAGTATGGTACGGCTATGGCATGACTAAGAGTGAGGCCAGAACGCAGCGGGTCATGCGTACGGTCGGAGTGGGGTACGGGTATGCGTGAAGCCGGAGCGAGACGCGGCCAGGCGTACGGCGCGGGACGAGGCACTGTCACGCACGTTTTAGAGAGGAGGTTTCGCATGAAAATTACAGAGGTAAAGCTGGGACGTATTTCTGTCCCTTTGCGGGTGCCGTTTAAGACGGCCCTGCGGTCGGTATCCAGCGTGGAGGACATCATTGTGGAAGTCCACACCGACACCGGCGCCGTGGGATACGGTGAGGCGCCGCCGACCGGCGCCATTACCGGCGACACCACCGGCGCGATTGTCGGCGCCCTGCGTGACCATATTATCAAAACCGTGGTCGGCCGGGACGTGGACGATTTCGAAGACCTGATGCTGGCCCTGGACCACTGCATTGTGAAGAATACCAGCGCCAAGGCCGCCATGGACATGGCTCTGTGGGACCTGTACGGACAGCTGTACGGGATTCCCGTTTACAAGCTGCTGGGCGGCAGCCGCAAGCAGATCGTCACTGATATCACCATCAGCGTGAACGATCCCGATGAGATGGCGCGGGATACCGTCGACGCGGTGAAACGCGGCTATGACACGCTGAAGGTAAAGGTGGGGGCGAACCCGTCCCTGGACGTGGCCCGGCTGACGGCCGTCCGGCAGGCCGCGGGACCGGACACCCGCATCCGCATCGACGCCAATCAGGGCTGGCAGCCCAAGGAGGCGGTGCGGATCCTGAACCAGATGCAGGAGAAGGGACTGGATATCGAGTTCGTGGAGCAGCCCGTGAAGGCGCACGATTTCGTCGGCCTCAAATATGTTACGGAGCGCTCCTACGTCCCGGTTCTGGCGGACGAGAGCGTATTTTCGCCGGCGGACGCCGTGACCATCATGCAGATGGGGGCGGCCGATCTGGTGAACATCAAGCTGATGAAATGCGGCGGAATCTACAACGCCTTAAAGATTGCCGCCGCCGCCGAAATCTACGGGGTGGAGTGCATGATCGGCTGTATGCTGGAAGCGAAAATCAGCGTCAACGCCGCCGTTCATCTGGCCTGCGCCCGTCAGATCATCACCAAGGTGGATCTGGACGGCCCGGTGCTCTGCAGCGAGGATCCCATTCTGGGCGGCTCGGTATTCGACGAGCAGAACATCACCATTTCCAATGATCCCGGGCTGGGGATCCGCGGCGTGGAGGGATTAATCTATATTTAATCGCCGGGCGGAAAATGAGTTGCGGGTTCCGGCCTTTCGGGAAGAAAATCAGGCACAGGTTCCGGCTTTCCCGGCCGGAAAATCAAGCGAAGCAGAAGACAGCCGTATGTGTTCTTCTGCTTCGATTTTTATATTCTCCCGCCTGTTTCGCGGCTTTCCGCTTCCCCATCATCGGATGATGTCGGGGACAATTGATACCGGACGGACTGTTCCAAACTTTACACTCCCGCAATCCGCCCCCGCGTTTATAACTCAGGCCGGCCCGGTCCGTGCGGATCCCGGGGTGCGGGCCTGTTTTATGAGAAGCCCCATGCTGTCAGAAGATTTTGCCACGGAAAATTACCGAAGCGAGATTACCGAAGCGAGATCACCGGAGCGAGATCTGCTCATCCGCGACAATGACACGGTCACGCAGGATCCGCAGCGCGGAATCCATCGCCTCATTGATCGCCCTGCCCGTGCGGC
>CAZPGD010000227.1:0-639 GCA_964585865.1 uncultured Hungatella sp.
ATTACCGCAAGGGCTATAAATTCAGCACCTACGCGACATGGTGGATTCGGCAGGCCATCACCCGCGCGATCGCGGACCAGGCCAGGACGATCCGCATCCCGGTTCATATGGTGGAAACGATTAACCGTCTGATCCGAACTTCCCGGCAGCTTCTGCAGGAACTGGGCAGGGAGCCACGGCCGGAGGAAATCGCGGAGAGGATGGAAATGCCGGTGGAAAGGGTGCGGGAAGTCATGAAGATTTCGCAGGAGCCGGTATCGCTGGAAACGCCCATCGGCGAGGAGGAGGACAGTCACCTGGGAGATTTTATCCAGGACGATCAGGTGGCGGTCCCGGCGGACGCGGCGACGTATGCCCTTCTCCACGAACAGCTTCTGGAAGTGCTGGATACGCTGACGGAACGGGAACAGAAGGTTCTGAAACTCCGGTTCGGCCTCGACGACGGAAGGCCCCGGACGCTGGAGGAAGTGGGGAAGGAGTTTAACGTGACGAGAGAGCGGATCCGCCAGATCGAGGCGAAGGCCCTGCGGAAACTCCGCCATCCCAGCAGGAGCAAGAAGCTGAAGGATTATCTGGATGAATAGGCGCCGGGACGGGGCGGCGGCGCGGCCCGCGGAAGACGGGAAGCGCGGATGAGGT
>CAZPGD010000227.1:649-3260 GCA_964585865.1 uncultured Hungatella sp.
GATCGGGATGAGGCTGTCGGACAGGCTGGAACTGGTTCTTTCGTTTGTGGAAAATGGAAGCTGCGCGGCGGATATCGGAACGGATCACGGCTATGTCCCCATTGCCCTGGCGGAGAGGGGGATCGCGCGCCGCGTCTATGCCATGGACGTGCGGGAAGGGCCGTTAAGCCGGGCCAGAGAGCATATCCGCGCCCATGGACTGGAACAGCGGATCGAGACGCGCCTAAGCGACGGTACCGCCGCCCTGCGGGAGGGAGAGGCGGATACGGTGATCGCGGCCGGCATGGGCGGCGAATTGATTATACACATTTTAAGCGATGGGCGGCGACTCTGGGAGCAGGTGCGGCACTGGATCCTGTCCCCGCAGTCGGAGCCGGAAAAGGTGCGGGTATTTCTGCAGGAGCAGGGGTTCTGCATCCGGCGCGAGGCCATGGTCCGCGAGGACGGGAAGTACTATGTGGTCATGGATGCCGCGCGCGGCCGTATGGAGCGGCTGACGGAGGAGGAGGCCCTCTACGGCCCCTGCCTGCTCCGGGATCGCGATCCGGTTCTGCTTGCGATGCTGGGACAGGAAGAATGGGTCCTGAGCGGCATCCTGGACGAACTGAAGGAGCAGTCCGGGGCCGGCGCGGCGGAACGCAGGGGGCAGCTTGCCAGGCGGCGCCAGATGGTGCGGAAGCTGCTTGCGCAGGAGTGAAGGGGCGGAGCGGACGCCGCGGAACGAACAAGGCGGACGGCCGGGAGCCGCTCGTGTAAGCGGGACGGGCGACGTTTTGCGGCAGCAGGTTTCCCCGGAAGGGTGCTGCGCACGGTGCGGGGCGGAACGGAGCGGACGGTGCGGAAACTGCCTGCATAAACGGGACGGGGCGGACGTCGCGGAAACTGCCTGCGTAAACGGGACGGGGCGGAGCGGCCCGCGGCAGTTTTGGCTCCAACCGGGCAGAATGCCGGCACGGAGGAAAGAAGGAGAGGGACGATGATTTGTGAGGAATGGATCGCCAGGCTGAATGAACTGGCGCCGGAGACATACGCCTGCGAATGGGATAACCCGGGCCTTTTAACGGGGCGGACGGATAAGGAGATCCGGCGGGTCTATGTGGCCCTGGACGCGACGGACGAGGTTGTCAGGGCGGCGGAGGAGGAAAAAGCGGATCTTCTGCTGACCCATCACCCCCTGATCTTCCGCCCGCTGAAGAAGATTAACGACCGGGATTTCACGGGCCGCCGTATTATGGAACTGATTCGGGCCGATATCTGCTGCTATGCCATGCACACGAATTTTGACGCCGCGCCCGGCTGCATGGCCGATCTGGCCGCCGCGCGCATCCATCTTACGGAGACGCGCCCGCTCGAGGTAATGGGAGAGACCGGGGGCGCCGCCTACGGCATCGGGAAATGCGGGACATTGCCGGATCCGGTTCCGTTAAGGGAACTGGCGGAGCGGGTAAAAACGGCGTTCGGGCTGAAGGCGGTCACGGTCTACGGAGCGGAGCGGGCACCCGGGCCGCTGCAGAGAGTGGCCATCTGCCCCGGTTCCGGGAGAGGAATGGCGGACGAGGCGGGACGGGCCGGGGCACAGGTCCTCATCACCGGGGATATCGGCCACCATGAAGGCATTGACGCGGCGGCGGAGGGCGTGGCGGTTATCGACGCCGGGCACTACGGACTGGAACATATTTTTGTGGATTTTATGGCGGATTACTGCCGGGATCGAATCGATCCAAACGCGGTGATCCGCAAAGCGCCGGTTGTTTTCCCTTCCGAGATCTGGTAATAAGGAAACGGAAGGACCGCGCCGGAGCCGGCGGCCGGCGAAAGAAGAGAAGAAGGAAGGATGAAGTTACATTGGTGAAAGCGGTAATTGAGGGAGAGGAACGGGAATTTGAGACCGGGACCAGGCTGTACGAGATTGTTGGGGATTATCAGCCGCGGTTTGGCCATGATATCATGCTGGCCTCCGTGGACGGGATCCTGACGGAACTGCATAAAAAGATCCGGAATGACAGCCGGGTGCGTTTCATTACCACGGCGGAGCGGCCGGGGAGGCAGACGTACCAGCGCAGCGCCATTCTGATCATGCTGCGCGCGTTCTACGAGGTGGTCGGCGCGGAGAAAATCGAGAAACTGTCGGTGGATTTCGCGCTTGGGAAGGGCCTTTTCGTGGACGCGAGAGGGGATTTTACCGTCACGGAGGAATTGCTTTCGCGTGTAAAGGGGAAAATGCGGGAATATGTGGACGCCGCGCTCCCCATCATGAAGCGCAGCGTAAAGACCCGGGAGGCCATCGAAATTTTTAAGAAGCAGCGGATGTACGATAAGGCCAGGCTTTTTTCGTACCGCCGGTCCTCGCGGGTGAATATCTATAAACTGGACGGTTTTGAGGATTATTATTACGGCTATATGGCCCAGAATACCGGGCAGATCCGGTATTTTGACCTGATCCCCTACGAATACGGGTTCATGCTGATGCTTCCCACGCTGGAGGAGCCGACGAGGGTGCCGGAATTTGTTCCCAGCCGCAAGCTGTTCGAGGTGCTGGCGGAGTCCTCGGAATGGGGCGAAAAGCTGGAAATCGAGGATGTGGGCGCCTTGAATGAGAAAATCAGCCAAG
>CAZPGD010000228.1:0-3252 GCA_964585865.1 uncultured Hungatella sp.
AATGCGGCGCGACCGCCGGTATCCGCCCCCGGGGGGACCTTTACGGCACTCTGGTGGACGTTCCCGGCGACATCTCTTCCGCCGCCTTTTTCCTCTGCGCCGGTCTGATGGTCCCTGGCTCTGAGATCCTGATCCGCCATGTGGGGGTTAATCCCACCCGCGCCGGGATCCTGAACGCGGCGCGGGCCATGGGCGGGGACCTCACGCTGATGAACGAAACATCCGCTTCCGGAGAGCCCGCGGCGGATATTCTGGTCCGCTCCTCGGCGCTGCGCGGAACCGTGATCGAAGGAGCCGCCATCCCCACGCTGATCGACGAACTGCCCATGATAGCCGCCATGGCCTGCCTGGCGGAAGGCGAAACCGTGATCCGCGACGCCGCCGAACTGAAGGTCAAGGAGTCCAACCGGATCGCCGTCATGGCGGAGAATCTGACAGCCATGGGGGCGGATGTGACGGAGACGGACGACGGCATGATTATCCGCGGCGGAACGTCCCTCCACGGCGCCGTGATTGACAGCCGCATGGACCACCGCATCGCCATGACCTTCGCCATTCTCGGCCTGTGCGCGGACGGTGAGACGGAGATCCGCGGGGCGGAATGCGTGGGCATCTCCTATCCCGGGTTCTATGAAGATCTGAAAAAGCTGAAGATCTGAAAAAGCTGGGCGCGGCTACATCCCCGTCCCGCGGGTCCGCGATCCGGGTATTAAGGACCGTATTAAGGACCGTGAACGGAGAGAAGACCCTGGATCCGGCCTTCTATCAGAACCGCGGCCCGGTGTCCCCTTGTCAGAGATTATGGCGCAATCGCAGGGAACAGGGCGCAACCGTTTACGCCGAGGGGGCCGCCCCGCGCATGGATCCGCGGAACCGCCCCCTCTTTTTTCTGTCTTTTCTTTTCCGTCTTTTCTTATTTTCCTTTTTCGTTACTGCTCCGCCCAGTCAAAGAACTGCGCCCCTTTTTCGGCGGTCAGATCCGTCCATTTCGCCTGGTGGCGGGCCTCCGTCTCCTCCAGGGAATCCGTTTTCCGCTCCGCCAGTTCACGGCACTCGCTCTCGTGCTTGGCCGCGGCCACGTCCGCCAGTTCTTCCGCCCACTGCGGCCGGATCACGACAATCCCGTCCTCATCGCCGACCAGAATATCTCCCGGAAAGACCACCTGCCGCCCGCAGGCAATCGGTACGTTTATTTCCCCCGGACCGTTCTTGTACGGCCCCTGAGGCGTAAGCCCCGTGGCATAGAACGGAATCGGCGCGTTCCTGAGCGCGTTCCCGTCCCGTACGACACCGTCTATCACGAAACCGCCGATCCCGCGCTTCACCGCGTAATTCAGCATCATTTCCCCCATAATGGCGCGGTTTCTGCATCCTTCCCCGTCTACGACAATAATATCGCCCGGCTTCGCCAGATCCAGGGCCCTGTGAAGCACCAGATTATCCCCCGCCGGGGCCTTCACCGTAAACGCCGGCCCCAGAAGCGGCTTATCATTAAACGGGTACAGTTCCGAACTCATGCAGGAAAGCCGTCCCAGCATGTCGCCGATATTGCTGGAAGGAATACCGGCAAAGCGCCGCACCAGTTCCGGCGACGGACGCTTAAAATCCCTGTAAATACGGAAACCAACTTTTTGTTTCATTCTGTCCCTCCTTATTGTCTTTCCTTACGCCGGCCGTTCATCGTATCGGATCCGGCAGAACATTTCCGTTTCTCTCCGCAGACTGGCGTCAAACCGCGACCGACATCAGACCGCTACACGTGTCGGACCGCGACCGGCATTGGTACACAATCCGTGCCGAACCGCGACCCGCATCAGACCGCAACCCGTGCCAGACCGCGACCGACACCAGACCACGACACGCGTCAAACCGCAGCCCGTGCCAAATCGCGACCGGCATCAGACCGCAGACCGTGCCAGACCGCGACCCGCACCAGACCGCAGCCCGTGCCGGACCGCGACCGACACCAGCCCGCAGCCCGCGTCAGACCGCGACCGGCAGAATGCCGAACAAGATACAGAGCAGCATTTCAATGGCAAAATACAGCAGCAGATATTTCAGGCTGAATTTGATAAACACCGTCAGATCCTTGCCCAGAAGGCCGGGCGCCAGGTACGTAACCGGCGAAACCGGGGTAATCGTGCCCAGCGCGTCCCTGGCCAGCAGCATGATCGAGCAAAGGCTCAGCGCGCTGAATCCGTAGTTGGCGCCGACTTCCAAAAACAGCGGCGACAGCCCGTAATAGAACCCGTCCGCGCCGAGAGCGAAGGACATGGGCAGGCTGACAATGCCGACGATAATCCCGTAGAAACGGCGGAACGCGTCCGGAATCAGCGATACGATGACATTCGCCATTTCCGCCAGCATACCGGAACCGCTCATCACGCCCACCAGAACGCCGGAGGACAACATCACGAGCGCGATCGGATACGCTTTCTCCGCGACAAATTTCAGCTTGGCGACCTGCTCCTTCGGACTCTTGTAGTTGATTACCAGCGCCAGGGAAAGACCGATCATGAATACGAAATATCCGGGCAGGGAGCCTTCAAACATCAGGGCCAGCAAAACAATAGTAACACCCAGGTTCAGCCAGTAGCGCACACCTATCTTGACATCCTTGAAGACCACTTCCTTGTCCTCCGCGTCCCCGTAGGTGGCAAATTCCACGCCGGCGGCAATCCGTTTCTGCTCCCTCTTGCCGAAAACGACCGCACAGCCGAGATTGTAAATCAGCATACAGACGATAATGGGAGCAATCGTGCTGAACATGGTGGAAATCTCCAGACCGGAAACACTGGAGAGCCGGGTCATGCCGCCGCCGTGCGGCATCAGGTTAACCACGGCGATGGACTGACTCATCAGGAGGAACAGATATTCCGGCTTGATCTTAAATTTGCGGTACAGCGGCAGCATGGACGGAATCGTAACCAGGATCGTGCTGGTCATGCCGGTGTCCAGATGGGAAATCGCCGCGATGATGACCGTGATCACCATGATGGCGATCACATTGCCTCCCGCCTTATTGGAAAGCCAGGAAACAATGGGGTCAAACAGCCCCTCGTCCGTCATAATGGCGAAGTACGCCGTGGCAAACAGGGCCAGCGCGGTGGCGCTTAAGGTGCTGGGAACGCCGTCCTTGACAAAATTGCCGATCTCCACGGGCGAAAATCCCGCCAGGAGCCCGAAAATAATCGGAAGAACCGTGAACGCGACCACAGGCGTCAGCTTGTTCTTCAGCAGCCCGATCATCAT
>CAZPGD010000229.1:0-3245 GCA_964585865.1 uncultured Hungatella sp.
CAGAACCGCGTGCGTTTCCCTTATCAAGCGGCTGCAAAGGGGGAGATCCCGCAGACGGTTGATTGCAAACTCCGTTGCTCTTACATAATTTACGACATCCGCGGCGTCACGGTTGATGTTCGCGTCTAAAGCCGGGTCCAGAATATCCTCCAGAGTTGCCTGTGTTCCCTCGATCTGAGAGGACATCAACGCCTCTTTCCGCACATACATGGATACGAATAAATTCAAATCGGGAATGCCCTCGGTCATGCTTTCCAAAACGGAAATCCGGGAATTCGCCTTTACCAGAAGATTCACAATATCCTCCGTCAAACTGACGGGAGGGTTCGGCGGCAGGGGATTCGGAAAAAAAGAACGGTATGCCGCCTCGCCTGACAGATTGGTCTTATATTCACCCGCGCGGCCGCGCATGATTGACACTCCTTTCCCGGAACTTGAAATATGTGTCTTCATCATACCCGATTTATTTCAAAAAATCAAGTGAACTTGAAATAACAGATTCGCGGGAACCGGCGGCGAAAGTCCGGAAATCGGAACGGATATCCCGGAAACTATTGAAAAATCGCCCGAAAGCCGTTAAAATGGATTTAAACGCCTCATAACGACCCATTTTGTCATATGGAAAAAGGCGGGATCCGCAAATAAACACACATTTCCGGGGAGGTCTGCGTATGGTCCGGTTAATACCGCCCTATTGCGGCGAAGAGGTGAAAAGCAGCGCGGAGCGAAAGATGTTTGAGGTTCTGCAGGGACTGGAACTGAAAAATGCCTGTGTCCTGCATTCTCTCGGTCTGCCCCGTCACAGGTCGAAGATTTGCGGGGAGGCGGATTTCGTTGTCGTGTGCGAGCGCGGCGTCGCCTGCCTGGAGATCAAGGGCGGGCGCGTCGAGTACCGGGATGGACTGTGGTGCTTTACGGACCGCTACGGGACCGAGCGCCGGAAGCCGGAGGGGCCCTTCGTGCAGGTGATCGGCAATATGTTCAGCCTGCGGGATGAACTGCGGAAGCGCTTCCGGACCGAGCCGTACCGGGACGAACTGCTGGTCGCCTGCGGCGTCGTGTTCCCCGATATCACGTTTTCCTCCCGCGGGCAGGAAATCATCGGGGAAATTGTTTTTGACCGGAACACGCCGGATATTACGGAATATCTGAACCGGGTATTCGATTACTGGCAGGGCCGGCAGCACGGGGAAACGAGGAAGTTGTCGCCGAAAAATATCGAAGAGATCGTGGATTTTCTGCGGGGCGATTTTGTGTTCGTGCCGTCGCTGGGGGAGCGTCTGCATGAGGTGGACCGGCGGCTGCTGCGCCTGACGCGGGAACAGGCGTCGCTTCTGGGCGCGCTGTCGATGAATCCCCGTCTTCTGGTCGAGGGAGGCGCGGGAACCGGCAAGACGCTTCTGGCCGCCGAATACGCGCGGGAGGAATGTGAATCCGGCCGGAAAGTCCTTTATTTGACGTACAACCGCAACCTGGCGCGTGAGATCGCCCGGCGTTTCGAGGGGAAATACGCGGAACTTCTGAAAATCGTCAATATCCATACGCTGTTCGGCGAATACGTGCCGGTGGACGCGGAGGCGGTACAGCAGAACCCGACGGAATATTTTACCGAGGAACTGCCGGAGCAGTTTCTGGACTATGTGGACGGTCTGCCAGAAGAGCAGCGGGAGTCCATGTGTTTCGACGTGCTGGTCATGGACGAGGGGCAGGATATTTTAAAGCCCAATTACCTGTACGCGCTGGACGAGCTTCTGAAGGGCGGACTGAAGGACGGGCGGTGGGCGGTGTTTCTGGACGGGCGCCAGAATATCTATAACCCGGAGTACGAGGACGGGCTGGAACTGCTGTGCTCTTTTTCGCATACGCATTTTAAATTGTTTACCAACTGCCGCAACACGGTGCAGATCGGGCTTTTCAACGCCAGGGTCAGCAACACGGAAGCCGGGGATTTTCTCAGGGAAAACGGTGAAGAGGTCCGCGAACTGGTCTGCAGGGACGAAGCGGAGATGCGTGTAAAGATCCTGGAAGCCGTGAGGGAATTAAAGCGCGGCGGGGTGCCGCTGGAAGAAGTGGTGTTCCTTTCGCCGGTCCGCTACCGCAGATCCGTTCTTTCCGGGATGGACGGCGGCCGCCTGGAAGTGAATGAACTGAAAGACGGTTTCACGCCGGAGCCGGGCGTGCCGGTTTACGCCACGATCCAGGGGTTCAAGGGCTTGGACGCCAGGGTGGTGATCCTGGTGGATACGGACAAGATCTATGGGAAAGACCCGTATAAATACCTGTATATCGCCTGCTCGCGGGCGCGGAGCCTGCTGTATGTGGTGCGGTACGCGGATTCTCCGGCCGCTTCTTAGCGCGGCGGGTTTCCGCCAAACGGCCGGTCGCGCCCCTCAACTCTGTCAGACAGAAGCCGGGCGGAATCTCCGCCAAACGGCAGGCGGTTCCTCCGGGTCTGTGCCAGGAAGTGGTTGGCCGGGCAGGTTTCCGCCGAATGGCCGGCAGTTTCCCGTCACTCTGCCAGGCAGAAGCCCGGGCGGAATCTCCGCCAAACGGCAAGCAGTTCTCCGGGTCTGTGCCAGGCAGTGATTGACCGGGCAGGCTTCCGCCGAATGGCCGGCAGTTTCCCGCAACTCTGCCAGGCAAAAGCCGGACGGAATACATTTTTGGGAATAAACAGGGGAGAGCGGCATGAAGGACAAACACGCTAAAAATACCCGTACGCTGGATATATATGCCCGTCTGTGCGAGGGAAGGATTATCAATAAAGTTGAGGAGGCGCAGCGCTTCGGGGTAAACGAGCGGTCGATCCAGCGGGATATCGACGATATAAGGACGTTTCTGGCCGAGAGGTCCGCGGAAGACGGATCCGATCAGAGGATGGTCGTGTATGACCGGGCCAAAAAAGGATTCGTTATGGATGGCGGGGAGGGATCCCTACTGACCAACAGCGAGATACTGGCGGTCAGTAAAATTCTTCTGGAGAGCCGGGCGTTCACGAAAAGGGAGATCCGTACTATTCTGGATAAGCTGGTGGCCGGGTGCGTACCGCAGAAGAATATGGAAATGGTGACGGATCTGCTGGCGAACGAGCGGTACCACTATGTGGAACTTCACCACAGATCGGTGATCAAGGACAAGCTGTGGGAACTGGGCTGCGACGTCCGTCAGCATAATTTGATCGAGATTATTTACGACAAACAGGTTTCCCGCAAGGAAAGGATCAAGCGGGTGGTGGAACCGGCGGC
>CAZPGD010000230.1:0-3240 GCA_964585865.1 uncultured Hungatella sp.
GTGCTGGGACGGATTTACGAGGGCATCGAATACAGAGGGTTCGGACAGGAGATTGTGGAGGAACTGGCCAGATACGCCGGAGTGCCGGTCTGGAACGGCCTTACGAACGAGTACCACCCCACGCAGGTGCTGGCCGATCTTCTGACTATCAGGGAACATTTCGGGAGGCTGAAAGGCATCAAACTCGTCTATCTGGGGGACGCCCGCTACAATATGGGCAATTCCCTGATGATCGGCTGCTCCAAGATGGGTCTCGATTTCGTCGCCTGCGCGCCGGAAAAATATTTTCCCGATAAGGCCCTGGTAAAGCAGTGCCGCGGGTACGCGGAGGCGTCCGGGGCGGAGATTACCCTGACGGAGGACGCGGCGGCGGGCGTGAAGGACGCGGACGTGGTTTATACGGACGTATGGGTATCCATGGGCGAGCCGGATGAAGTCTGGGAGGAGAGGATCCGTGACCTGACTCCCTACCGGGTGACGGGGGATGTCATGGACCGCGCCGGAAAAGACGCGATTTTCCTGCACTGCCTGCCGTCCTTCCACGACCTGAAGACGAAGATTGGCAGGGAAATGGGGGAGCGCTTCGGCATTACGGAAATGGAAGTGACGGACGAAGTGTTTGAATCCGCCCGATCCAGGGTATTCGACGAAGCGGAGAACCGGATGCATACGATTAAGGCGGTCATGGCCGCCACGCTGGGAATATAACGGGAGCGCCGGTATGTACGGATATGAAAAACGAAAAGAATCCCGGAACGCGGGACTGATTATGGATATGATCCATATCATCATCGGTGCCATGATCGTGATTTTGGCGGTTATCACCTTTTTGAACCCGGAGGGCAATCAGATCCTGCTTCCGGTCATTTTTGCGCTGGCTGCGCTTCTGAATATCTGCGGCGGTCTCTACCGCTTCCGGATCAGCGGCCGTTCCGGCAGCAGGAAGGCGGCGGCGTGCGGGCAGCTTGTGCTGGCCGTGTTCCTGGTGCTGGTGGCGGCGGTCAGCGCGATCAGTATCTGGAGGTAAGGGGTGAAGGAGGAGATCATCAGGCAGCTGAAAAGCTGCGGCGGGTACCTGTCTGGAGAGGAACTTAGCAGCCGGCTGCATGTTTCCAGGACCGCCGTGTGGAAGGTGATCCGGCAGCTTCGCGAGGAAGGGTACCGGATTGAGGCGGCCCCGCGGAAAGGCTACCGTCTGATTTGCGCCGCCGACGTGCTGACGGAGGCGGAATGCCGGCCGCGGCTCGCGGGCTGCCGGCTGGGAAATCCCGTTTACTGTTACGGAGAAACGGATTCTACCAATGTCCGCGCCAGAGTGCTGGCGGAGGAAGGCGCTTTGGAAGGAACGCTGGTGACGGCGGAGAGCCAGACGGCGGGCAGGGGCCGGCGGGGGCGCAGCTGGATCTCGCCGCCGGGAGACGGACTCTGGTTCAGTTTCCTTCTCCGGCCGGAATTCCATCCGTATGACGCTCCGATCCTCACTTTGGCGGCGGCTCTGGCCGTATCCGGCGGGATACGGGACGTATGCGGGCTGCCGGTAATGATTAAATGGCCGAATGACATCGTTCTTTCCGGGAAAAAGGTCGCGGGGATCCTGACGGAGCTCAGCGCGGAAGCGGAGCAGATCCGCTATGTGGTCGTGGGAGTGGGGATCAACGTAAATATTGCGGAATTCCCGGAGGAAATCAGGGGAACCGCCACCTCTCTGTACCTGGAATCGGGATGCCGCCGGAACCGCTGCGACATCCTGGCGGCGGTTATGAAGCGGATGGAAGAATATTACGAAGTCTGCAAAAAGACCCGCGATCTGTCGGGTCTGATGGAAAGCTATACGAAGGAACTGGTGAATCTCGGAAGAGAGGTGTCGGTCATTTCCGGACAGGGAACGTACCGTGGGATCTGTGAAGGGATCGACCGGAGCGGCCGGCTGCTTGTCAGAAGGCCGGACGGGACGCTGGAAAAGGTTCTGTCCGGAGAGGTGTCCGTCCGCGGCGTTTACGGATACGTATGAGAAGAGGTTTGGTCGCGGAACGGCGAAGCGCGTTTCGCGGCCGCGTGGAAACGACCGGGGCCGCGTGCGGAACCGCGAAAGGCCGCCGGACGGACCGCGCGGCGGAAAGGACGGCGCGGCAATGGAGAATTTCTACCAGCAGTTACAGGTTCTGGAGCCGGAGGACGTTCCGTTCTCCGATGAGGAGCGTCTTCGCGCCATGACGGGGCCGCTTCTGGCCTGGTACCGCGGCCATGCCCGCATCCTTCCGTGGAGAGAGGAACCGGAGCCGTATCACGTCTGGGTTTCGGAGATCATGCTGCAGCAGACTCGGGTGGAGGCCGTAAAGCCGTATTTCCGGCGGTTCACGGAGGCGTTTCCCGATGTGGAGGCGCTGGCGGGCGCGGAGGAAGAAGAGCTTCTGAAGCTGTGGGAGGGATTGGGCTATTACAGCCGCGCCGGGAACATGAAAAAGGCGGCCGCCGTGATGGTCAGCGAGTATGGCGGCAGGGTGCCGGATCAATATGAGGAACTGCTGAAGCTGCCCGGCATCGGCAGTTACACGGCGGGCGCGATCGCGTCCCTCGCTTACGGCAGACGCGTTCCGGCCGTGGACGGCAATGTGCTGCGGGTGCTGTCGCGTGTGCTCGCCAGTACGGAGGAAATCGACAAACCGGCCGTGAAACGGCGCTTTGAGAGCCTTCTGCGGCTTGCCATGCCGGAGACGGAATGCGGCGCTTTCAATCAGGGTCTGATCGAGATCGGGGCCTTGGTCTGCGTGCCGGGCGGATCGCCCGGGTGCGGAGAGTGCCCGCTTGCCTCGGTCTGCTTAAGCCACAGGCGCGGTCTGCAGGACGTAATTCCCCGCAGAACGCCGAAAAAGCGGCGACGCGTAGAGGAAAGGACAATCCTGCTGATCGAGGCGGATGGCCGCGTCGCCATACGGAAGCGGCCAAAGAAGGGGCTTCTGGCCTCTCTTTATGAGTTCCCGGGGCTGGAAGGCAGGCTTTCCGCCGATGAGGTGAGGCGGGAACTTGCGGAGAACGCCTCCTGCCTCTGCCTGGAGATTGAACCGGCCGGAGAGGCCAGACATATTTTCAGCCATGTGGAATGGCACATGACCGGGTACCATATCCGGACCGACCGCATCCCGCCGGGGTGCCTGGGCGCAAGACGAGACGAAATTAAGGAAAAATATCCGCTTCCCGGCGCGTTTGGGAAATATATCGAATATTTGTTGTAACCGTCCG
>CAZPGD010000231.1:0-3225 GCA_964585865.1 uncultured Hungatella sp.
CTCGTCGGAGCAAGCTGCATATCGCTTGCTCCGGCGTTTTTTTAAGCGCCGGAGTGCGCTCATTCCGCCGCTCCTCCTCTCCCTACAAAGCCAAAGAACGGCTTTGCGGGGGCCGCTTTGGATTTTTCGGTATGTATGGCCGGCATCGTCTTCGGCAGACCGGACGCTCCCAAACCCTGCGGCGCCCGGTAAACTTATCGCAGAAGTTCGGTGATCACGGCTGCGATATCCGCGTCTATGCAGATGGACCGTCCGGCGATGTCTGCCGGGCACACGGCCTCTCCGTAGTTGATGCAGGCATAGACCGCGTTCGGGTTCCGCGCCGTCATCCGCCAGAAGGGATACTTGATAATGACGGGCGTATTGTAGCCGACGCCCAGTTCCAGGAACAGAACGCACCGCCCCTCCCATGCCCGCAGGAAGGCTTCATACCGTTCCGCCGCCCGGCGCCAGCCGTCGTCCTCCACAAACTTGTCGTCAGCGCGGAGGTTCATCGCCATGGGTTTGCCGCAATGGGGACAGACCGGCAGCAGATCTGAGGGAACGCGCATATCTTTTTGCCGCTCTACCATTTGCCGGATCACGCCCTCATTCTCGAACGTCTCCCGGCGGCACGGCTCGGAGCATTGGAACAGTCCGTAGTCGCCCTGCGTGTAGAACAGGCGGTCCTTGTCAAAACCCGCCTTCTGGAAACAGTGGTCCACGTTCGTGGTGATGACAAAATAATCTTTCTCCCTGACCAGCGCCAGTAATTCGCGATAGACCGGTTTCGGCGCGTCCGTATAGCGGTTGATATAGATATACCGGCTCCAATACGCCCAGTACTCTTCCAAAGAGGCGTATGGATAGAACCCGCCGGAATACATATCCCGAAAGCCGTACTTTTCCGCGAAATCGGAAAAGTATTTTTCAAACCTCTCCCCGGTATAAACGAATCCCGCCGAGGCGGACAGCCCCGCGCCCGCCCCGATCACAACGGCGGACGCCGTTCCCAGGGCCTCCTTCAGCCGCCGGATCTCATCCGAGCAGTTCCCGGTAGATCTTATAATCGGCGTCCTTGAAGACATTGAAAATCACCTCGATGTCGCCTCTGTATTGCCGGACGGTCTGTATGGCGATCTGGGCCGCCAGCCTGTTGGGAAAATGAAACTCGCCTGTGGAGACGCAGCAGAAGGCGACGCTCCTGACGCGGTTTCGCGCCGCCAGCGAGAGACACGCGCGGTAGCAGGAGGCCAGAAGATCGCGGTCCCGCGCCGTCGTTTCCCCGGAAACGACCGGCCCCACCGTATGCAGAATATAATCGCAGGGGAGATTGTAGGCGGGCGTGATCTTCGCTTGACCGGTCTCCTCCCCGCGGCCCTGTTCCGCCATCTGTCTTGCGCATTCCAGCCGGAGCCGCACGCCCGCGTAGGTGTGGATCGCGTTGTCGATACAGCCGTGACAGGGAACATAGCATCCCGTCATACCGCTGTTGGCCGCGTTGACGATCGCCCCGCAGCGCAGCGTGGTAATGTCGCCCTGCCAAAGATAGATCCCCTGTTCCGCGGGGGTTAAGTCCGCAAGATCCGTGATCCCCTTTTCGGCCAGCGCCGTTTGCAGATATTCGTCCTGCACCGCCAGGAAATCCTCGCCGATGGGGCGGGGCGGGCGGACGTTCATCAGGGAGCGGAGCAGTTTTTTCTGTCCGGTCGGATCTTCCGGAATTTGCAGATTCCGGTACTGCGGCGTCTCGCGGATCAGGTAGCTTATGAGAAAATTTCTGCGCTCTGTCTGGGTCATGATCGATCCCCTCATTCTATGATCTTTCCGCGGTTTTCCCTCCGGGGTTTTGCCTTCGGGTACTGCCCGGCGCAAAAACCGAGGGCGACAAAGCAGCGGGCGATATAGTTTTCCGGCACGCCCCATTCCCGCATCCAGGCCGCGCCGGTCTCGTTATCCAGGGTCTCCTCGGCGCGGGAGACGATGCAGGACGAGATCCCGAGGTCGAAAGCCTCCATCAGCATGGTTTCAGCGCAGCAGAAAGCGTCCGGTACGCTGAACGGAAAATCCTTTTGCGCGAACACGATACAGAGGGCGGGGGCGCCGTAAAATCCGTTTTTGATGCCCGGGTCGTCGATCACACTCGGCTGTTCTTCGGATACACGGGAGCCGATAAGCCGGCCGCGGTCAAAGTGGGCCAGATTCATCTTACCGAGTTGTTCCACGAGTTTCGCGTTGCGGATCCCGACGATCATACTCCGCTGGCCGCCTCCCGCGTTGGAGGCGTAGGTGCCCGCTTCGATGATCTTCTCCAGGGCCTCCCGTGGGATTTGTCTGTCCTGATATTTGCGGATCGACCGCCTGTTCTTAATTTGTGTAAGCAGATCCATTATATCACATCCTTCCAGCACTGGGGGTCGGCATCGTAAAAGTTTCCGCCGGTCCCTTTCGCCACGGCGGGACAGCCCCGGCACCAGGCTTCCAACTCGCAGTTCGCACATTTTCGGAATTGATCGTAATTCCGGTAGGTTTCCATTTCGCCTGCCCACACGTCGGCCAGCCGGTCGTCCAAGATATTTCCGACTTTGGAATCCGCCACCCGGCGGCAGGCCCAGACGTCGCCCGTGGGCAAGATCGTGATGTGGCGGTTCCCGCAGTTGCACCCGCCGTAAATGATGCCTTTTTTGGCGCTCTCCGGGATTTTGAAAGTTCCCGTTTCGTATTCGTAGAGCGTCCAGAGGTGATCCTTTTTGTTGAAATAGGTCTGGCAGCCTTCCGCCTCATATTCTTTGAACTTTTTATCGCAGACCGCCAGCAGTTCCCGGTATTCCAGCGGCGTCATGGAGGCGTCCAGTTCACCGCCGCCGGGAACATAACGGGCGAAGGCGAACACGTTGACTCCGGCCCGCACCACGGCGTCGATGACTCCCGGTATCTCAGCCATGTTTATTTTGGATACGGTCGTCATGATCACGCTGCGCATACCGGAGCGGTTGATGCAGCCGATTTTTTCCATCGTGCAGTCAAAGGAGCCGGGCCTGCGGAACCAGTCGTGTGTCACCCGCAGGCCGTCAAGGGAGAGCTGATACTTCTCGCAGCCATAATATTTCATTTCACGGCACACCGGGTCGTTCAGATGGAACGGATTGCCCAGAATGGTGAACGGGACATGATGCCCTTTGAATAAGGCCAGCAGCCGCCAGAAGTCCGGGTGCAGGATCGGATCTCCGCCCGTCAGATAGAAAT
>CAZPGD010000232.1:0-3172 GCA_964585865.1 uncultured Hungatella sp.
GGAAGGAGATATCATCCACCAGTACGTCACATTTACAAAAGTTTACAATGAACAGGTGAAACGGTACGGACGCACCAGGGAAGCGGTGCTGGAGACGATCCGTATCTGCAAGGACAGCGATATTTTAAGGGAATACCTGGAGACAAGAGAGAAGGAGGTCGTAGATATCATGATGACGCTGTTTGACGACGAGTATATCTTGAGGACTTATGTAGAGAGTGAGAAGAAGGAAGCGGCGGAGAAGGCGGCAAAGAAAGCGGCAAAGAAGGCGGCGGAGAAGGCGGCAAAGGAAACGGCCGAAAAAGCAGAAAAGGCGGCAAAGGAAGAGGCAAAAAATACGGCCCGGAGATTGTATGAGAGCGGCGTGGCACTGGACATCATTGCCAATGCAGTCGGGCAGCCGACCGAGACAGTGGAGGAATGGCTGGGGCTTGTTACTGCCTGACAGACTGATTAGTGAAAGGAATAGCCATGTCTAAGGGAGAAGAGGAAAGCTGCAAAGGAAGCAGTGGAGAAACGGCTGGGGCTTGATTCTGTTTGAGAAAGATGTATGTAACCGGATAAAGGAATCCGTGCCGGGCTGCGAGGCTGTTCCCGGCAGTTTCGGCAGTCGGACCCGAACCGGCCGGCGAAAGTCAGATTTCTGGAAAATCCGGCAAAAAAGGGTTTTTTGGAACGGACAGTCCAATTCACGGGCCAATTTGAAAGGGCCTTGCGCATAAGAAATATAAGGGTTCCAAGAGGATTTTGGGAGTAAACTTCAATGCCCCGCGAGCGGGTTGTCCAAACGGTCACGATTGTTGCGATTGACAAACGCGCACCCGGATGTTTCAATTGACAAACGCGGGCCGCCTGTGTAAAATAAAATGCAACAAAGAAACATCTTGCCTGGAAAGGAGAAACGGGATATGGGAACTTTAAGACAACTGAAGCGTGCGATGAAAAAGGATGAGGAACTTCATGATCTGATGGTACGGTCGGACCGGCATGAGATTCTTTTGGATCTGGACGGCGACAAAGTTCCGGATATCGGTCTTCTGGATATTGAACGGACCGGGGACGTCAACGCCATTGCGGTGGATCTGACCGGCAACGGGGAGTTTAACTTCTATTTGATCGATCACGACGGAAACGGGATTCCCGATGAGATCGCTTATTACCGGGACGGCGATGATATTCCGGTAAAATCGGTATTCGGCCGCACCGTGGAAGCGGAGTTGGTGAAAAGCGTCACGAGGATCCACACGCTGATGACCGCCGCGGATCTGGCGGCGGACGACATTCTGGACGCGCTGGAAGAGTTGGAATCCTACCTTGCGGAAGAGTATGAAAAATACAGGAAGGAAAATGAGGACGCGTGACCGCGCCGTGTTGGCAATAAAAACCGCGCGCGACTTTATTTGCCGGGAACCGCCGCCGCCCGTTTTGGGGAGGCGGCGGTTTGGTTTACCTACAGCACGGTTTCCCGTGAATAGTCCGCACCGCGCTTATCCCGGCTGATGCCGCCGCCCATGTGGTCGATGAACATACCCGTGCCGCCTGCCGTTTCGCCGTCGTTCCGGTTTCTGCCGTTTTGAACGGTATCCTCCCGGAATTCCAGGAAACACGCCCGCTTGATACAATCGGCCCCGTATTTTCTCCGCAGTTTATCCACGGCGGTTTCGGCCTGCTTCTGCTTATCATAATCGACCGGGTCAAAAAATCCCAGTTGTCTCCCTTCGTCCGCCGTCACACGGCTCGTATGGATTCCCAGGAGGCGGATCGGTCTCCGGTCCCAGAGTTCATCGAAACACCGGCAGGCCGCCTGATAGATTTCCGACGTCAGATCCGTCGCCGCGGACAGCGTTGCCTGATGATGGAAGAAACGGAGATCGCAATCGCGGATACTGACCGCCACCACGCCGATCTTTACTTTGTCGTTTCGGATCCGGGCAGACAAAGTCTCGGCCAGCGACAGTAAAAACAGCTTCGCCGTTCCGGCGTCCGTCACGTCCCTGGGTGTGGTCAGGGAATTGCCGTAGCCTTTGTTCGGGGGCGGATCGGAGACTACGGGACTGGGGTCGAAACCGTTCGCGTAGCGGTGGAGCAGCAGACCGTGGGACTTCAGATGGAGTTTCAGAATCTCCGGCGGCGCGGCCGCCAGTTCCCCGATGGTGCGGATCCCCAGGGATTTCAGCTTTTGCTCGGAGGCGCTTCCCACATAAAGCAGGTCCCGGACCGGCAGCGGCCACATTTTTCGCGGTATTTCTTCCGGCCACAGGGTATGCACCCGGTTCGGTTTCTGAAAATCGGAGGCCATCTTGGCCAGAAGCTTATTTTCTGCCACCCCGACATTCACCGTGAAGCCCAACTCTTCCTCGATGGCGGCGCGGATCTCCCCGGCGGTTTCTTCCGCTTTCCGCCCGCCGGGACAATGCGTCATGTCCAAAAAGGACTCGTCGATGCTGTATCGCTCGATCTGGTCCGTATATCGCTCCAGGATACGGTTCATGGCCTTTGACGAACGGGAATACAGGTTATAGTTCGGAGGAACGATCACCAGGTCCGGACATTTCCGCATGGCGTCCGTAATCGGCTCTCCGGTCTGTATATGGTAGCGCTTGGCCGGGATCGATTTGGCCAGAATGATCCCGTGCCGCTTTTCCCGGTCCCCGCCTACCGCGCTGGGGATCTCCCGCAGATCCGGTCGCCCGTCCAGATGTTTAAGCCGATAGACCGCTTCCCAGGATAAAAAAGCGGAATTTACGTCTACATGAAAAATTATCCTTCTCATTTTGTCAACGCCCCTAAAAGCGAACATATGTTCGGTTTTTACTTATTCTAACATGTTCGGACGGTGTTGTCAAGACATGCGCGGCCGGTATTTATCTGCGTCTGAGCCACATATGGTAATGTCCCGGTAGACCACAAATGAAAATGTCCCAAAATTGTGGTACCCCCCTAAAAGAAAATGAGGCTGATGTTATCAGAAAGGTTGAACTTATTATGGATGAACAAAGAAAATACGATATTATCAAGAAGGTGGCAGATGGTAACAGCAACAAGGAGCAGGCAACAGGGGGAGGAAATTTGCCACCACGATCCCGGACGGCCCGTGCCGTACCGTCATCGAGCTGTACCGGAACAAATATTATGACGCGAACTTCTCGCATTTTCAGAAAAAATGTCAAGC
>CAZPGD010000233.1:0-3159 GCA_964585865.1 uncultured Hungatella sp.
CTTCCGCGATCCGTGCCGCGACAAAACAATCTGCCTTTCCCGCAGTCCATGCCCAGGCGGAGCAATCCACCTTTCCACGTTCCGTTCCCCCGGCCGGAAACTCCGCCTAATAGATCTCCTTCATCTTCTCGTCCATTTTCCGCTTCCGCCGTCCGGCGGTCAGCGCGGTCGCCAGACTCATAACCACCGCCGCGGCCAGAATCAGGATCCCCGCCAGAAACATCACGCTCCCGGGCGTCAGGGAAATACCTGCCATCATGATCATCGCGCACCATCCCCTCCGTCAAACCAGCCGCCGTCGCGCAGTTCCCGGATCATATTGCCCAGCATCTGCATTTCGGTGTCGCTTCCGTCTCCGGACGACGCGTACAGCCGCGCCGCCGTCTGATAATACTCCGCCATCCGCGAGTAATCACGCTCCTGATTTTCTTTTTTCTGCTGCTTTTCCGCTTCCAGCAGCGCGTAACGCTTATACACCCGATAATCATCCGGATATTTGTCCGCCATCCCGGCGAGAACTTCTTCCGCGGCTTCCAGCTGATCTGTCTGCTGATAGAGGATCGCGATATTTTCCAGAATCTGGCGGGTTTCGTAGCCTCTCTCGCTCAGATCCGTAAAAGCCGCGATGGCCTTCTGATAATACTCCTCCCGATATTCCTCCGAACTCTCCGCCTTACGCACATAGGCGTCCGCCAGCTGTTCCGCGGCATACAGGGACGCGTTCTGACCCGAGCGGCTTACGGCCTCCTCAAGGAGCGCGATCTCCTGATCGATCCGGTCGTTTCCCATGCGTTCGTAAGTCCGGGCCAGCAAAAGCGTCGCCCGGCGGCGCAGTTCGTCGTCCGCGGACGTGCGGATGCAGCGGTCGAAATAAGCGGCTGCTTCCTCATCCTGCCCTTCCGCCGCGGCGATCTCTCCCTGGACAATATAGATGGCATCCTCGCCCAGTCCCAGACTGACCGCCCAGTCCAGCGCCTCCGAGGCTTCGTCTGCGTAACCGGTCCTGGCCAGAGCGATGGCGTAATCCCGGAAATACAGGCTGTTTTCCCGGTTCCGATCGATGGCCTGCCGGTAATAAGAGACGGCGCCGCCGTAATCCTCCTGTTCATAGCAGGCGCTTCCCATCAGGTAAAAAATATCCGCGGACGTCTGCTTTCCTTCCGGAGAGGACCAGTCGATCAGGGGGTTATTCAGCACTTCCAGCCCTTTTTGCAGGCATTCCTCATACTTTCCCTGCCTGTACCGTGTCAGAACCTGCTGTTCGTACGCGCCCGTCCGCCCCTCGTCGATTCCGATGGCGTTTTCTATGAATGTTTCCGCCTGATCGTACCCGCCGTCCTCAATAAGCTGGCGGGCCTGCTGTACGTACCGGTTATAATCCCGGATCCGTTCCCCGTGGTACGTAAAAACGCCCGCCGCCGTCAGGACGGCCCCCGACAGATAGAGAACGGCGATGATCAGAGTGCGGATCCGGTTCCGCTTCCGATAGCGGATATATTCGGAATCCAGTTCGTAGACGTGTTTCAGGGCATCGTTCAACTCCATGCCGTTTGAGTAGCGCCTGTCCGGATCCAGTTCCATCATCTTTTCCAGAATCACGCGGAACCCTTCGCCAATCGGCAGGCCGAACTGCCGCAGCGGTATGATGTCGTCATAATTCACCGACGGTCTTATACCGGTCAGCAGGTGGTAGAGGGTGCAGCCCAGGCTGTAAATATCGGAACGTTCGTCGATCCCGCGGCCGATGACCGCCTCTGTCACGGCTGTGGCAGCAGTCTGCGGCCGCTCTCCGGCCGCCTTTTGACCCGGATCCGGATCCCGGTCTGCCGCGGCGCTCAGACTGCTCAGATACGCGGCCCTGCTCCGGTACTGCTCCGGCGGGGAATACCCCTGGCTGATACCGGTCGAATTGCGCATACTGCTGTCGAAAGCCAGAGAAATATTGAAATCGATCAGGCATACGGAACCGTCCGGCGTCAACATGATATTGGCCGGTTTGATGTCGCTGTGAATGATGGGCGGCTTTTGCCGGTGGAGGTAATCGAGGGCGTCCGCCAGCTGGAGCGCCCACCGGTACACCTGCTTCGGCGAGAAGCGCTTCTGACGCAGAAGAGCCTTATCCAGCGACTCGCCCGGCACGAAGTCCATCACCGTGTAAATCTCGCCGTCCGCCTCCAGGAAATCATAGACTCTCGGCAGATTGGAATGCTTGATCTGTTTTAAGATGTCGGCCTCCCCTCTGCTGTCGAGGATTCCCCTCACACGTTCCTTGATCTGCTTAACCACCACATAGGTTCTGAGCCGCTCGTGGAACGCCTTGTAGACGACCCCGCCGCCGCCCGAACCGAGAACTTCCATGATCACATAGGTATCGTTCAGCCGCGTGCCGGGATCCAGAAGGCGGGAAGCGCGGCGGTCCCGTTCCGCTTCCTCAAGCGTCGAAACATCCAGCGCGACAGTGGCGTCCGCGTCGTTTTCCGGAAGAATCATAGTCCGCTTATCCCTCCCCGTCCAAAGACAGCGCCGCGTCAATGTCCATGTAGTAGTTCCGCGGATTATTCCGATCCATATAAACCCGCACGGTCCGGTTCTCCAGTTCCCGCGAAGGATTGTGCATCAGAGCGCGGCTCCGGAACAGGTAGATCTCCCGCGTTTCCGGATCCGTGTACTGCGCCTCCACAACAAAAGGGTACCTGCCGTTTACACGCACTCTCGTGTCCAGACGGATATCCGAAACCGGCAGCGACAGATAGATTCCCTCTTCATAAAGCTGTTTCTGGCGCCTGATTCGTCTGATATACCACACCAGAAGCGGGACGCCGATGAGCAGCAGCAGAAGTCCCATGCCGAAAAAACCGCCGATAAACAGCAGCGGACTGCCCGACACGTTCCTTCGGAACGATTCAAAGTTTACCGCGCAGACGACGGCAACCGTCAGAAAGACGGCGCCGACAAAACAAAACACCGCTCCGCACAGGAAACTGACATGAAAATCCATTTTGAACTTCCGGTTCATCAAACCTCCCGCGTTCCTTCCGCCTGGGAATGCTCCCTCTTATTGATGATCTCCCGCAGCTTTTCCTGAAATGCCACCTCTTCCGCGTTCTGGAAACCGACATAAATGATGCGGTCGATCTGGCTGTGGTCGAACACAGCCGT
>CAZPGD010000234.1:0-3143 GCA_964585865.1 uncultured Hungatella sp.
CTGTTGACGTAGCAGGGCACGAAGCCGAACTGCGTCTGGAACGCCGGCCAGCATTTGCCCGCGACGGCCACATATTTGCGATAGCCCTTATGCGCCTCGATCCAGTCAAGAAGCGTCAGTTCGTACTGGGCCAGCTTCGCCAGGATTTCCGGCTTTTTGTTGCCCGCGCCCAGTTCCTTCTCCATATCCTTTACCACATCCGGGATGCGGGCATCACCGGCGTGGCCGTTGAACGATTCGAACAGATCCAGTTCAGAGTTTTCCTCGATCTCCACGCCCATGTTGTAAAGCTGCTTGATCGGGGCGTTGCAGGCCAGGAAATTTAAGGGTCTGGGGCCGAAGGAAATGATCTTTAAGCCGGCCAGGCCGATGATGGCCCTGGCAACGGGCAGAAATTCCTCGATCATGTCGGCGCATTCTTCCGCCGTGCCTACGGGGTATTCCGGAATATAGGCTTTCACGTTGCGGAGTTTTAAATTGTAGCTGGCGTTCAGCATGCCGCAGTACGCGTCGCCGCGGCCCTGGATCAGATTATCGCCGCTCTCCTCGGCGGCCGCCACAAACATAACGGGACCGTCAAAATGTTTCGCCAGAAGCGTTTCGGAAATTTCCGGGCCGAAATTGCCCAGATAAACGACAAGGGCATTGCAGCCCGCCGCCTTCACGTCTTCCAGCGCCTGCACCATGTGAATCTCGCTCTCCACAATGCAGACGGGGCACTCGTAAATGTTGGACCTGTCATACTTCGCGGCATAGGCGTCGACCAGCGCCCTGCGGCGGTTGACGGACAGGGATTCCGGGAAGCAGTCGCGGCTGACCGCTACGATCCCTGCTTTTACAACGGGTAAATTGTTCATGTGAATTCCCTCCTCTATTTTTGCGGCCGCTCTGACCGCGGCTGCATATCCATTTTTATGGCGCTCCCGGGGAGTTCCCGAAGTATCGCCGGCTCCGCCCCGCTCTCAAAGCGCCGCCAGTTCCTTAAAACTGCGCTCACCGTTCCCGGCGTCACTCCGCCCAAACGGGGCCGGGCGCTCCCAAAGGGCCGCCGGCTCCGTAAAGCCGTGCTTCCTGTTCCCTGCGTTGCCACTCCCGGCCGCCGGCTCCGCCCCTAAAGCGCCGCCAGTTCCTTAAAGCTGTGCTTCAGATCCACGTAAAGCTTCTTGTACAGCTTGTGGTAGGCCGCGTACCGGGCGGCGTCTTGCGGCACCGGGTCGCTGCATTTATCCTCGGACACCAGCAGATCGCAGGCCGCCTCCACGCTCTCGTAGATACCGCAGCCCACGCCGGCCAGAATGGCCACGCCCAGGGCCGGCCCTTCCGACTGGCGGACCGTTTTCACCTTGCATCCGTACAGATCGGCCAGCATCTGGCGCCAGATGGGGCTTTTCCCGCCGCCGCCGCAGGCCATCATCTCGTCCACGGCCACACCCATTTCCCTTAAAATATCGTTGCAGTCCGCCAGGGAGTACGAGACGCCCTCCATCACGGCCCGCAAAAGATGCGCCTTCGTGTGGATCGCCGAGAGGCCGAAAAACACGCCGCGGCAGTCGGGATCCAGATGCGGCGTCCGCTCCCCCATCAGGTAGGGGAGATAGATCAGATGGTCGCTCCCGACCGGGATATCCTTGATGTCATGATTGATCAGGTCATAGACGTCCACCCGCATTTCGTCGGCGGCCGCCACGTAATCCTGGCAGAACTGATCCTTGAACCATTTAAGCGACAGACCCGCGCCCTGCGTCACGCCCATCACGTGCCAGGCGCCCGGAACCGCGCTGCAGCAGGTGTGGACGCGTCCCTGCGGATCGATCGTCACCTGACTGGAATGGGCGAATACCACGCCCGAAGTCCCGATGGTGGTAAACGCCGTACCGTCCCGGACCACGCCGGTGCCCACGGCGGCCGCCGCGTTGTCGCCCGCCCCGCCTACCACTTTCGTGTCAACGGTCAGTCCCGTCTGCCGGGCGATCTCCGGAAGAAGGTGCCCGGTCACTTCGCAGGATTCGTAAACCCTGCCCAGCCATTCTTTGGGAATCTCCAGTTTTTCCAGCACTGAGTCCGACCAGCAGCGCTCCGGCACATCCAGAAGCTGCATCCCGCTGGCGTCGGACACTTCCGTGGCGAATTCACCGGTCAGGACGTATCGGATATAATCTTTCGGCAGCAGGATGTGGCGGCACCGGGCGTAATTTTCCGGTTCATTCTTGCGAACCCAGAGAATCTTGGCCGCCGTCCAGCCGGTGAGAGGCGGGTTCGCCGTAATCTCGATCCACTCTTCCCTCGGCATCAGATCCAGCATATCCTGCACCTCCGCCCCGGTGCGCTGGTCGCACCAGATAATGGAAGGACGGATCACCTCTCCGGCCTCGTCCAACATCACCAGACCGTGCATCTGCCCGGAAATGCCGATGCCCTTGATATCGGCGGCAGGCACGCCGGATTGCACCGTCACCTGCCGAAGCGTCGCAAGCACCGCGTCGCGCCAGTCCTCCGGACGCTGCTCGGCCCAGCCGTTATGCGGCTGGAGCAGGGGATACTCGGCGGAAGCGGTGGCCATGACCGTGCCTTTCTCGTCAAATAATACGGTTTTTGTCGCGGATGTTCCTACATCGACTCCTATCAGGTAGTTCATTTTTCTGAGGATCCTCCATTCCTTAAAAATAAAGAGATTTCTTGACCCGGCAGGACGAAAGTCCCCGTCGTACCCGTTTACACGGCACGGACGGGTTCAGAAACGGTACTCCTGCTCCGGCTCGGAGAAAGAGCAGATGCGCGCCGTTACGTTTTTCAGATAATAGACCTCGGTATTGCCGTCCCCCGGCCGGTACATGCCCTGTAGGGTAGGATAGGCGTCCAGCATATGCTTCTGGGCCCCGATGTTCTCATCCAATACGGCCTCGCCCGTCACGCGTATCCATCTGCCGTCCGCCATGCCGGAAATCTCCACCTTGGGGTTTGCCTTTATCTGGCGTGCCACCGCTTTCACTTTCCCGGTCTGGATGTAGAGTTTCCCCTCGTAGAGATCGACCGTGCCGAACGGCCGGACATGGGGCTGGTCCCCTTCCGCCGTCGCCAGATAGTACGTTCCGCATTTCTTCAAAAATTCATATACTTCCTCCATGATACACCCTCCTGTAATA
>CAZPGD010000235.1:0-3120 GCA_964585865.1 uncultured Hungatella sp.
ACGCCGGACCAGGAATCTTCCTCAAACACATACCCCTCGGGAACCGTCAGGGTCAGTGACCACGCCGTGCCGTCCGGCAGGACGAGCGTATAACGGCCTCCCGAAGAGAGACTGAACGTATCCTCTTCGGGAATTTCCGTTTCGGGATCACCCTCTTCGGGACCATCCTCTTCGGAAACTTCCGCTCCCGCATCATCCGTTTTTTCAAGCGAATAATGGAACTCGAAAACAGCGTCCGCTTCCGATACTTCTGGCATACGGACAGTCAGGGCGTAAGAAGCCGCGGATGCCCCCGGTCCGGTCTGCCCGCCTCCCCCGTGGGCGGCGTTGCCGGGACTGGCCACGCCCGCGGAAGCCCCATTCCCTTCCGGCTTCCCGGCGTTTCCGCTTCCGGAATTTTCTTCCTTCGCGTTACCTGCATCCCCCTGGGTCCCCGCGCCGCCACTCGCGTTATTTCCACCGTTTCCTCCGGGCTCCGCTTCGGACGGCGTGGCCGTCCCGTTCCCCGACCCGGAATTCTCTCCGGATGGCGATTCCGCTCCGGAATTCTCTTTGGACGGCGACCCCGTCCCGTTCCCCGTTCCGGGATTCTTCTCAGACGGCGACCCCGTCCCGTTCTCCGATTCCGAACTCTCCCCGGACGGCAGCACTGTCCCGTTCCCCGTTCCGGAACTCTCCCCGGACGGCAACTCCGTCCCGTTCTCCGCTCCGGAACTCTCCCCGAACAGCGACTCTTTCCCGTTCTCCGATTCAAGACCCTCTTCAGACGGCGATTTCGTCCCATACTCCGGTTCCGGACTCTCTTCGGAAGAGAGCTCCCCGCCCGGTACCTGCATGAGAACCTTTCCGTCCCCGACCTCATTTGGAATCATCGCACCTAAATCAGCACTGTCCTCGGCTATGGCCCACACGGGAAATACGGGCGCGGACGACAGCGCCAGCGCCGCGGACAGGATCACGGCCGACATTCTTTTACCAATCTTCCTATTCATTGACTTCATAGACCCGATTCCTTTCATAATCCTGACGGAAAACAGGAACAAAAAACACCGTCCCCGTCAGCAAGTTTCAAGCCAACGGGAACGGTGCAAAATAAACCAGTGTAAGCAAATACCCCCCCATAACGACTTATGAGAGGGCCTGAAATTACCATCCGCGTAAACTATATCACACGGTTTTGCTTCGTGTCAATAAAAAGTATTATTTTCTTCGGGAAGGCGACATCCCTTTTAAGGTGAAACCGGGATCGCCTCTCCTATTTCTCAGAACCGATCCTGGAAATGTGCGTGGCCGCGAACGCGTCGATACGGCGGACCGGCTTCGCCCAGCGGACCGCGTTGCGGAGGACCGTCTGCACGTTTTTGTCATAGTAAACCGGAAACGTCTCGTGTCCCGGCTGGAAATAGAAGATTTTGCCGTTCTCCCGGCGGAACGTGCAGCCGGAGCGGAAGACCTCGCCTCCCTCGTACCAGCTGATAAATACCACTTCCTCCGGGTCCGGGATGCCGAATGGCTCGGCGTACGTTTCGTCGTGAGGAATTTCAAAATACCGCCCGACCCCCTGCGCGATCGGATGCGACGGGCTGACGGTCCAGACACGTTCCAAATCGCCGTCCTCGCGCCAGCCGAGATTGCAGGACGTTCCCATCAAAAGATGGAACGGTTTGGAATGGTGGGAGGAATGAAGGAAAATGATTCCCATCCCTTTCAGAACCTCGTCCCGGACGCGGAGCGCGACTTCATCCGGGACGTCCCGGTGCCGCGCGTGTCCCCACCACAGCAGAACGTCCGTGTCTTTCAGAACCTCCCGCGTCAGGCCGCATTGATCATCGAGAAGCGTTACGCAGCGAACGGAAATGTCGTCGCTTTTTAAAGCATCGGTGATTACGGCGTGTATGCCGTCCGGGTAGACCGCTTTTACTTTTTCGTCCGTACGTTCGTGATAAAATTCATTGAAAATCGTTACCTTCGTCATGATGGAATCCTCCCGGTTCTTATTAAAAATGGAATCTTCCGCCGTATCTGCCGCAGCCGCGCCAGACCACATTCAGTGCCGTGCCTTTGCCGTGTCAAACCTGCTTTATACCGCCGCCATCTCAGACCCGGCTCAGTTCCGCCGACGTGTCAGACCCGCTCAGTATCACCGCCATGCCGAACCTGCCTCATACCACTGCCTTGTCAAGCCCGGCTCAGTACCGCTGTCACACCGAACCCGCCTCGAACCCTGCCATCTCAGGCCCGGCTCAGTACCGCTGCCGCACCGGACCCGCCTCGTACCCCTGCCATCTTAGGCCCGCTCAGTTCCGCTGTCGCACCAGGCCGCTCAGTTCCGCCGACGTGTCAGACCCGCTCAGTACCGCTGCCGCACCGGACCCGCCTCATACCCCTGCCATCTTAGGCCCGGCTCAGTACCGCGCGCAGTTTTCCGTATGCTCCTTCAGATGGGCCACCGCGCTCCGAATCTGCTCCACATCCTGCTCGGTCATGCGGTCCGGCTTCTCGGAGGAAATCATCTTCTGAAGCTGGGAGATTTCCGCCTTCAGCTGCTTCTTTTCTTCCTTCGGCATGGTTTTCTTCGCCCTGTCCATTACGCCCTGCGCATCCGTAACCGCTTTATTCGCCTCCGCATTGACCGCGAAGAGGGCACGGCGAACCCCGTCCTGGGCGGCGTACTGCTGCGCATCGCGGATCGCCTGTTCGATTTCGGAGTCGGACATGCGCCCGTTTTCGGTGATCGTGATCGACTGCTCCTTGCCGGTATCCAGATCCTTTGCGGAAACCCGCAGGATGCCGTTGGCGTCGATGTCGAACGTCACCTCGATCTGGGGAACGCCGGCCGGCGCTTTCTTGATGCCGTTTAAGCGGAACTTGCCGATGGACTTGTTGTCTCGGGCCATGGGGCGCTCGCCCTGCAGCACGTTGATCTCCACGTTGCGCTGGTAAGGCGCGGCGGTGGAAAAGATCTGGGAATAATGGACCGGCAGCGTCGTGTTGCGCTCCACCAGCCTTGTCGCCACGCCGCCGACCGTTTCAATAGACAGGCTCAGCGGAATCACGTCCAGAAGCAGGATGCCGTTTCCGCCTCCGTAAAGTTCCAGTTCCCCGCCGGAAAGGGTATTT
>CAZPGD010000236.1:0-2600 GCA_964585865.1 uncultured Hungatella sp.
ACCTACGCACGCGGCTCCGGAGGCCACTGCTCTATCCACTGAGCTACAGACGCATGTCTGTATTCTACTACTTCCTTTCGAATGTTGCAAGCAAAATTTTGAATGAAAGTAAAAATCCCGCGAAAATCCCGCAATTCTTTTCATTTCCTTTTTACATTGCTTTTTATCCGGGAGTTTGCTAAAATAGAACGAGTAACCTACGGCGGGAGGAGAATGGATTGAAAAACAAATGGAAACCGGACTGGCGGTTCGCCAACAGTTCGTTTGCACATTATCTGCGCTTCGCGGTGATTCCGCTGGCGGCGGTCCTGCTGATCGGACTGATTCTGTCAATAGACAGGGGTGGGACGGAAACAGAAGCGGAATCGGAAACGCCGGATACGCAGACCGCGGAAATAACGGACGGAGCCGGCGACCCGGCGAGTTCCGAAGCGGAGCCGGTCGCGCCGGGCACAGCGGAGCCGGGAACCGGCCAGACGGCCGCGCCGGGCGAAACGGAGCCGGGAAGCGGCTCGGGCGCGGGCGGAGACGCCGGATACGCGAATATTGACATATCCGGCTATTCCCTGAAGGAGAATGAAGTTCCGGAACTGACCGCGCTGGTGCGCACATACTGCCAGGCAAAAGAGGATTGTGATCCGGAACTTCTGGAAAGCCTGTTCGGACGCCACGGGCTGTCGGAGGAAGAGATTGCGGAGCAGAAAAAGAAGATGGAACTGGTCAGCGCCAGTGTGAAGCGGTATGAGAATATTTCCTGCTATTCGATCGAGGGTCCGGAGCCGGATACGTATGTGATTTTTCCGTATTTTGAAATTCACTACCGCGGCGCCGGGACGCTGATGCCCCAGCTGACATGGGCTTACGTGACAAAGAGCGATGAAGGGCGGTATATCCTGAGTCCGGAGGTCAGCGACGAGGTGAAGGTCTATATTTCCCGGATCGGGGAGAAGGAGGAGGTAAAGGCCCTGCGTTCCCGGGTGGCGCAGGCCAGGGAAGAGGCGGCAGCTTCCGATGAAACGCTGCGGAGCCTGTACGGATCCGGCGAGTCGGAAGTGATCGTGGAAGGCGGCGGCTGACAGAATGGAGCGATTGCATGAATGTATCCGATTTTTATTATGAATTACCGCCGGAGCTGATTGCCCAGGATCCGCTTAAGGATCGCGCGGCCTCGCGGCTCCTGGTATTGGATAAAGAAACCGGCGCAGTGTCCCACCGCAAGTTTCGCGATATCACGTCCTTTCTCCGGCCGGGCGACTGCCTGGTTATCAACGACACGAAAGTAATCCCGGCCCGCCTGATCGGCGTCAAGCGTGATACGGGGGCCGGGATCGAGGTTCTGCTGCTGAAGCGGACGGAAAAGGATGTCTGGGAAACGCTGGTAAAACCCGGTAAAAAGGTCCGGCCGGGCGCGGAACTTTCCTTTGGTGACGGGCTTCTGCGGGCGGAGGTTATGGCGGTGACGGAAGATGGCGGCCGGCTGATCCGTTTCGAATACGAGGGGATTTTCGAGGAAATTCTGGACCGCCTGGGGCAAATGCCTCTGCCGCCTTATATTAAGCATCCGCTTCAGGACAGGAACCGCTACCAGACCGTTTACGCGACACACGAGGGATCGGCCGCCGCGCCTACGGCGGGACTTCATTTTACGGAGGAACTGCTGCGGCAGATCGGGGAAATGGGTGTCCGCGTCGCCCGAGTGACGCTGCATGTGGGTCTTGGGACTTTCCGCCCGGTGAAAGCGGAAAAAGTTGAGGATCATTCCATGCACGCGGAATTCTATATGGTAGACGAGGATGCCGCGCGCAAAGTCAACGAGACGAAAAAAAACGGCGGGCGGGTGATCTGTGTCGGTACGACCAGCTGCCGCACGATTGAGTCGGCCGCCGGGGAGGACGGGCTCTTGAAGGCGGAAAGCGGGTGGACACAGATTTTCATTTATCCGGGCTATCGCTTTAAGCTGCTGGACGGACTGATCACGAATTTCCATCTGCCGGAATCGACCCTGCTGATGCTGGTGTCGGCACTGGCCGGCAGGGAACATGTATTGAACGCTTACGCGGAGGCGATCAGGGAACGGTACCGCTTCTACTCATTCGGCGACGCCATGCTGATTCTTTGAGGCGTGAGCCGGACGGAGCGGAAACTGTATCCCGGAAGAGAAAGTTATGGCGGAAGGGGTACGTCTGAATAAATATTTGAGCGAAATGGGGGTCTGCTCCAGGAGAGAAGCGGATCGTCTGATCGCGGAAGGGAATGTGTTTGTCGATGGCGTGCGGGCCGTCACGGGCATGAGAGTGACGCCCGGACGGACCGTGGTATGCAGGGGG
Organism: uncultured Hungatella sp.; assembly: GCA_964585865.1. Classification (GTDB taxonomy): domain Bacteria; phylum Bacillota; class Clostridia; order Lachnospirales; family Lachnospiraceae; genus UBA3402. The sequence continues at coordinate 2,328 of CAZPGD010000236.1, forward strand.
CTGCAGGCCGGCGCGCCGGCGGGAGAGCGGGAAAGCCGGCCCGTCCGCCAGCCTGCCGAAGAGCGGGAGAGCCGGTCTCTCAGCCGGCTGTCCGAAATACCGGGCAAGCGGTCTGCCGGCACCGTGGCGGGAGAGCCGGAAGGTCAGATTGCCAGCACTCCTGTAAGAGAGCGGGAAGTCCGGCCTGTCCGCCAGCCTGCCGAAGAATGGGAAAGCCGAACTGCCAGTTTGCCAGTCGAAGAGTGGGAAAGCCGAACCGCCAGCCGACCGGAT
>CAZPGD010000236.1:2610-3114 GCA_964585865.1 uncultured Hungatella sp.
GACCGTGGTATGCAGGGGGCTGCAGGCCGGCGCCGTGGCGGGAGAGCGGGAAAGCCGAACCGCCAGCCGACCGGAGCCGGTGCTTCTGGCCGTGAACAAGCCCCGCGGCGTCGTCTGCACCGCGTCCGCGAAGGACAGGGCGCCGAATATCGTGGAAATGGTTCACTACCCGTCCAGGGTCTATCCGGTCGGGCGCCTGGATAAGGATTCGGAGGGACTGCTTCTCATGACGAATCAGGGGGATCTGGTCAACCGGATCCTGCGCGGCAGAAACGGCCATGAAAAGGAGTATCTCGTGACGGTTGACAGGCCGGTTACGAAAACGTTTATCGAAAGAATGCAAAGCGGCGTCTGGCTGAAGGAACTGGAAACGCGGACAGAGCCCTGCCGCTGCGAGATTACGGGGAAGCGGGAATTCCGCATCATCCTGACGCAGGGGCTGAACCGCCAGATCCGCAGAATGTGCGGGGCCCTTGGCTGGCGGGTCCGGGAATTGAAACGCGT
>CAZPGD010000237.1:0-2474 GCA_964585865.1 uncultured Hungatella sp.
AAGTATGAACTGCGGGAAACGGCAATCGGCCAGATGGAGGCGGGCGACTACGCGGCGGCGATCCGGACGTTTGACGAGGCGCTGGACAATTCCGACGGTCTGGTGGGGGAATTTGAACTGGATGTGCTCAAATACCGGGCGGAGGCCGAGTATCAGACAGGCGATTACGGCGCGGCGGCCGCGACGTATGATGTGCTCCGGCAGGTGGACGGGGAAAAACCCGAGTATCTGGGAAGGCTCTGCGGTCTGTATGTGCTGGACGGCCAGCTGGACCGGGCGCTGGAGATTTACCGGAAACTCTATGAGACGGCGCCGCGGGAAGGCGATACCCTGACGGCGCTTCTGGGACTCGGAAATGCCCTGGACGGGGCGGGGCGCGGCCAGGAGGCTACGGAACTGTATCAGGAAGCGGTAGAGAGCGGGATGCGGAACGGGGAAATCTATAATCAGATGGCGCTTTGCCGGATCGGGATGGAAGACTATGACGGGGCGCTTCAGTATCTGGCGGAGGGCCTGTCCCTAAACGACGGGGCCAGGGAAAAGCTTCTCTACAATCAGGCGGCGGTTTATGAAAAGCAGCTGGCGTTTTCCAGCGCGCTGCAGACGCTGCAGACCTATGAGGCGGAATTCGGGGTTACGGAGGAAGTGGCGAAGGAACTGGACTTTTTGCGCAGCAGGGTTAACGGGAGCGCGGAGAGCGGGCCGGCACAGCCGTAGAAGCGATGGGGCCGTCTGGACTGTTACGCACTATATCTGGTTAAGAAAAAATTCAAAAACTAGATATTGTGTTTTCTTTTGCCCTCTGCTATAATAAATCCCGAGCCGCCCGCGGGTCCGGAAGGGTTCGGAAAGGGCCGTCAGGCATACGGGACGGCGGCGGAAGCGAAGCGGGCGGAGGAAAGGAAAGCGAAAGGGGACCGGGCATGATCAGTGTTGTGAAGCGGGACGGGGAGATTGCGGAATTTTGTTTAAATAAGATCACGGAAGCGATTAAAAAGGCGTTTAAGGCCACCGGAAAGGAATACAATCATGAGATTCTGGAACTGCTGGCCCTGCGTGTGACGGCGGATTTCCAGAGCAAAATGAAGGACGGCGCGGTTACGGTAGAGGAGATCCAGGACAGCGCGGAGCGCGTGCTGGAGCAGGCCGGATATACGGATGTGGCCAAGGCTTATATCCTGTACCGCAAGCAGCGCGAGAAGATCCGCAACATGAAGAATACCATTCTGGATTACCGGGACGTGGTCAACAGCTATGTAAAGGTAGAGGACTGGCGCGTGAAGGAGAATTCCACGGTTACCTATTCCGTGGGCGGTCTGATCCTGAGCAATTCCGGCGCCGTCACGGCGAATTACTGGCTGTCGGAGATCTACGATCAGGAGATTGCCGACGCGCACCGGAACGCGGATATCCATCTGCACGATCTGTCCATGCTGACCGGCTACTGCGCGGGCTGGTCCTTAAAGCAGCTTTTGCTGGAGGGGCTTGGCGGCATTCCCGGCAAGATTACCTCTTCTCCCGCCAAACACCTGTCCGTTCTGTGCAACCAGATGGTCAATTTTCTGGGAATCATGCAGAACGAATGGGCCGGGGCACAGGCGTTTTCCTCTTTCGACACCTATCTGGCCCCCTTTGTAAAAACGGATCATCTGGATTATGAGGGCGTGAAGAAATGCATCGAGTCATTCGTGTACGGAGTGAATACGCCCAGCCGCTGGGGCACGCAGGCCCCGTTCTCCAATATTACCCTGGACTGGACCGTGCCGGACGATATGGCGGAACTGCCGGCCATCGTAGGCGGAAAGGAAATGCCGTTTAAATACAAGGACTGCAAAAAGGAAATGGATATGGTCAACCGCGCCTTTATTGAGACCATGATCGAGGGCGACGCCAACGGCCGCGGTTTCCAGTACCCGATTCCCACCTATTCCATTACGAAGGATTTTGACTGGTCCGATACGGAAAATAACCGCCTGCTGTTCGAAATGACGTCCAAATACGGCACGCCGTATTTTTCCAATTATATCAACAGCGATATGGAGCCGAGCGACGTGCGCAGCATGTGCTGCCGCCTGCGGCTCGATCTGCGGGAACTGCGCAGGAAAACGGGCGGCTTCTTCGGCTCGGGCGAGAGCACCGGATCGGTGGGCGTCGTCACCATCAATCTGCCGAGGATTGCCTATCTGGCCAAAGACGAGGCGGATTTCTACAGGCGGCTGGACCATATGATGGATATTTCCGCCCGCTCCTTAAAGACGAAGCGCGAGGTCATTACGAAGCTTCTGGACAACGGCCTCTATCCCTATACGAAGCGGTATTTGGGGACATTCGAGAATCATTTTTCCACAATCGGGCTGGTGGGCATGAACGAGGCGGGGCTGAACGCCAAATGGCTCCGGAAGGATCTTACCCATCCCGAGACCCAGAAATTCGCGAAGGACGTGCTGAACCATATGCGGGAGCGCCTCTCCGAT
>CAZPGD010000237.1:2484-3092 GCA_964585865.1 uncultured Hungatella sp.
GGAGATGTACGGCGACCTGTACAATCTGGAGGCGACGCCGGCGGAATCCACATCCTATCGGCTTGCCAAGCATGACAAGAGCCGCTATCCGGATATCATCACGGCAGGCGGGGAGGGCGGCACGCCGTACTATACCAACAGTTCCCATTTGCCGGTGGACTATACGGCGGATATTTTTGACGCTCTGGATATCCAGGACGATCTGCAGACCCTTTATACTTCCGGAACCGTGTTCCACGCGTTTCTGGGAGAGAAGCTGCCCGACTGGAAATCGGCCGCCAGACTGGTGCGGACGATCGCGGAGAATTATAAGCTGCCGTACTACACGCTGTCGCCCACCTATTCGATCTGCAGGGATCACGGATATCTGGCCGGCGAACATTTCACCTGCCCCGTCTGCGGGCAGGAGGCGGAGGTTTACAGCCGTATTACCGGATATTACCGCCCGGTGAAGAACTGGAACGCCGGAAAGACGCAGGAATATAAGAACCGCACCACGTACGATGTGGTTCGCTCCGCGCTGAAAAAGGGCGGGGAACCGGCTGCCAAAGCGGCCGGCGCGATAAGGAAGGCGGCGTCCGGTGATGTTGGGAAACCGACGTCCGGCG
>CAZPGD010000238.1:0-3065 GCA_964585865.1 uncultured Hungatella sp.
ACTGTTTTCTGTTCCAAAAAAGATCCTTCCATGTCGGCACATCTTCGCGCGCGGCCGCCGGCCGCAGCTTCCCTGTTCATTTCGGGTTGCAGGAAAAAGGATTCCGTGGTATTCTTTACAAAGATAATCTGCGGCCGGGGCGCCGCGGCTCGCTGCCGCGGAAGTGTGTGCCATGCGGACTTTGGCAGCGGGCGGCATTTCCCGTTTTCGGACGGATTTCCTTGCCGGCGCCGGGATGGGGGAATCTCTTTCGGGGGATGATTCGCTCAAGTGCGGGGTCATTTCTCAGATGCGAAAAATCCGCCGCGGCCGGCTCACGCGGATGGCCGTCAGACCGGGACCATTCGGATGATGGAACAAAACGCGCGCCAGCGGCGAAAAGGAGGCAAAGATCATGATTGTATATGGATTGAAGGTAAATTATCAGCGGGATCCGCTGGGGATCGACCTGACCCATGCCACGTTTTCATGGAAGGTGAAGGAAGCGGCGGGGAAATTCCAGCGGTGCGCCAGGCTTGTCGTGGCCGAGGACAAGGCGCTTGAGCGGGTGGTCTACGACAGTGGGGAGGCGGAACTGAATTCCTGCGCCTGCGTGCCGGATGCGGAATGGCAGCCCGGGAAGCGGTATTACTGGACGGTGACGGTGACGGACGACGCCGGGGACAGCGCCCGCGGCGACGTGGCCGTGTTTGAGGGCGGCCACCCGGCGGAAGACTGGCACGGAAGCTGGATCGGCGCGCCGTTTTCCAGGGAACTGCACCCGGTGATGAGGCAGACCTTTTTCGTGGAAGAAGAGGAACTGCGGGAACTGGCGGCCGCCCGGCTGTATATCTGCGGGCTGGGGCTGTATGAGGTGTATATCAACGGCGAGAAGGCGGGCGACCAGTATCTGGCGCCGTACTGCACGGATTACCGCCATTGGATCCAGTACCAGACGTATGATGTGGGACCCTGTCTGAAAGCGGGGGAGAACCGGATCGACGTGCTCCTTGGCAACGGCTGGTACAAAGGCCATTTCACTTACAAGAACAACGGCGTTCTTCAGGAACTTTACGGGGATGAATTCAAGCTGCTGGCGGATCTGTACCTGACGGACCGGGACGGCATGACGCGGGTGATCTGCACCGACGGGAACTGGCTGGCGTTAAAATCCCCGGTTCTTTCTTCCGGCATCTACGACGGCGAGGTGTACGACGCGCGGTTAGAGAAGGATCTGGCGGAAGTTCCGGCCAGGCAGAAACTGAACGCGGTCTGCGTAAGCGCTCCGGAGGGGGAACTGCAGCCGATGACGGGGACGCCGGTGAAACGGCACGAGGTTCTGAAGGTAAAGGAAATTATCACGTCCCCCATCGGGGAAACGATTCTCGATTTCGGACAGGAGATCACCGGATGGGTGGCGTTTACGGCGGACGTGCCGGAAGGAGCGAAAGTTTTCCTCCAGTACGGCGAGGTTCTGCAGGACGGGAAATTTTACCGGGACAATCTGCGGACGGCGCTGCAGGAATATACGTTTATTTCCGCGGGGAAAAAGCAGTTTACGCGGCCGCATTTCACCTTCTACGGGTTCCGCTATGTGAAAGTGACCGGCATGAAAGTGGACGCCTCGAACGCGGACGGTTTCGAGGCATGGACGCTGTACTCGGATCTGGCGGAGACCGGTTATCTGGAAACTTCGCACGAGAAGGTGAACCGGCTGATTTCCAATACCCGGTGGAGCGAGAAGGACAATTTTCTGGATATTCCCACCGACTGCCCGCAGAGGGACGAGCGGCTGGGCTGGACCGGCGACGCTCAGATTTTCAGTTCGGCGGCTTCCTACCACATGGAAACGGCTCCGTTTTTCCGGAAATATTTGAAGGATATGGCGTATGAGCAGGCGGAGAACGGCGGGGCGGTGCCGTTTGTGGTGCCGAATGTGCTGAGCATCGCCAGAGAGAAGAACGGGGAGCCGCCTTACGATCTGTCGGAGCCGGCCTGGGGCGAAGCCGGTTCCTGCGTCTGGGGCGACGCGGCCGCCATTATTCCGTGGAACATGTACCGGCATTACGGCAATCTCGCCTGGCTGGGCGAGCAGTATGCGAATATGAAGCAGTGGACGGATTTTATCATCGGTATGGACGAGAACCACTGCGGGGGCAGACGGGTATGGGACTGCGGCTTCCATTTCGGCGACTGGCTTTCCCTGGACGCGGAAGGCGACAGCCGGGAGGGCGGCACGGACAAATACTATGTGGCTACCCTGTCCTATATGCACTCGGCGGAACTGACCGCGGCGGCGGCGGAAAAGCTGGGGAAAACAGAGGACGCCGCGTATTACCGGCGGATCGCCTCGGAAGTGCGTCAGTCGGCCAGACGCCTCTATGTAACGGCGGACGGGAAGCTGACGATCCGCACGCAGACGGCGTATGTGCTGGCGATCCGGTTCGGGCTGTTTGAGGAAACGGAGACGGCGGCAGCGGCGGAGGAACTGTGCCGGCTGCTGCGCGGGAACGGGATGCACCTTTCCACGGGCTTTGTGGGGACGGCGTATCTCTGCCAGACCCTCTCGGCGACGGGACACGCGGACATGGCCTATACCCTGCTTCTGAATGAGGATTATCCGGGCTGGCTCTATGAGGTGAACTTGGGGGCCACCACCATCTGGGAGCGCTGGAACTCGATCCTGCCCGACGGCCACATCAGCGATACCGGCATGAACAGTCTCAATCACTATGCCTACGGTTCGATCGTGGAATGGATTTACGGCCGGGTCTGCGGTCTGCAGGTGGAGGAAGCGGGAGACGGGCCGAAGGAACTCCTCTTTGCCCCGCAGCCGGATGAGCGGCTGGAGTACGCGAAGGCGCGCTATGACACGGCGGCCGGCTGCTACGAGAGCGAGTGGAGACGGGAGAACGGAAAAATCGTGTACCGCCTGACGGTGCCCTTCGACTGCCGGGCGCGGCTCTGCCTGGAGCAGCCGCTCTGCCGGGTGACGATTGACGGGCGGCCGGCGGCGGAGGCGGCGCCGGACGGGACGCTCTGCGCCGGAACGTACCGGATCGAGGCGGAATGAGAGGAACGGGGCG
>CAZPGD010000239.1:0-3043 GCA_964585865.1 uncultured Hungatella sp.
CCCTCGTTTCTCTTTCCGGACAGGAACGGCAGACGCCCGCTCCCGTCCTCAGGTATTTTTATGATCCGGGATTCCTTGTCCTTTATTCCCAGTCGAAGCCGAGCTGGATCGCCGACTTCTTGCAATCGTCGTCATAAGCTGCCGCCGCTTCCTCGCCGTCCATCTGGCCAAGGCCCACCGCCGTGGTCAGCTGTTCGCAGGTCGTACCCTTGATCGGCGACTGGAACTCAAGCGCCGGCGTAGTCTTTCCCTCGTCAAAATACTTCTGCATATCGACGCGGACCGCGCTGCAGACAGAATCCGGAAGCTCGTAACCCTTGATGCAGGACGGGCCGTTCGCGCCGTAAGTTTCAAAATAAAGATCAAGCGCTTCTTCTGAGCAGTAGAAGTCAAAGAATGCGTGGATCGCCTCAATGTTCTCGCTGTCCTTATTGACATACCATGCGTTCGGCTCCCATACGGTCAGGCCGTGGTTTTCCGGATCATCGCCCGGGATGCCGAACACGCCGATGTCGTCCGGGTTCTCCATGTTCTCAATAATCCACGGAAGCTGCTGGGTGAGGATGATCCAGTGCGTCGCCTCTCCGGCGGCAAGCGCGAAGTTGCCATCGGTAACCGTCGCCGCAGACTTGTCCGCGTTCAGGAAATCCACCAGGTCTTCATACTTGGTCCAGCTTCTGGTCGCTTCCGGGACATCCGCGTATTTTGCGGTGCCATTCGTGTAATCCTCGGCGAAAGTCGGGTTCGCGGCAGCTACATTGTAGAAATCTCCAAGGAACAGCACCTGTGTCGCCCAGGTTTCGCCGCCGGTAAAGTAGATCGGCGTCTTGCCCGCATCCGCCAGAGCCTGGCAGTTTGCCACAAACTCATCCCAGGTGTCCGGGACCTCAAGGCCGAGTTCCTCATAGTCCGGCTTGTAATAAATAACCGCTCCGGCCTGCGTGGACGACTGCGGAATCCCGTAAACGGCTCCGTCAATCGTGACGGAACTTAGGAACGCGTCGTCGAACTTCTCCACAATATCCCAGTCGGAAATGTCCAGAAAGCCTCGGGACGGATTCAGGTCGGAAAGCTTGGAACCCGCGTTGTAGGTGAGGAAATCCGGAAGATCTCCGGAAGACATCCTTGTCTTGAGGAGGTTGTCGCCCTCGGTTCCTCCCGGGTTGATCTCAACCTCAAACTGCATTCCCAGCTTCTCGGTGGCCGCGTCCAGCACGGCCTGCGTGCCCGTGTTATTCTCCGCGCTTCCGCCCCACCACTTCAAAGTGACTCCCTCATACGGCTTCGCCTCGTCCGCCGAAGCGGCCGCCGGAAACATGCTTAGCGCCATCGCGCCTGCTAAAACGATAGACAATCCTTTTTTGTACATAAAACAAATCCTCCTTTTCTACTGTTTCTTTTTCCGTTGCTGTCGCACATTCTCAGCATGTTTTTATCTTAGCCGCGAAAAAAGAAAAAGTACATGGAGGATTCAAAACAAACCTGTTGAAAATCTGATACTGTAAGGATGCCGGAGGGCAAAAGGCAGCATCCGCGCGTTACGTCAACGACTCCAGATAGTCCGCCGGGGATTTCCCCGTATAGGCATGGAAGATCCGGCTGAAATAGAACTGGTCACGGTAACCCGTCATCTCCGCGATGTCCCGGACAAACAGCTCGCGGTTTTCCCGCATCAGCTGCTTGGCGCGCTCCATGCGCAGTCCGGTCAGATACTGATTGTAGGACTGTCCGGTATACTTTCGGAACAGCCTGCTCATATAAGCCTGCGAGATCGCGAACAATCCGGAAATCTCCCGCAGGGACAAAGGCTCCGGCAGATGCGTCCGCAGGTGCTTCTCAATCTTAGCAAAAACAGGCTGCTTTTCCGATCCAGATCGACCGTCTGGGAGAATCCGACCGTGCTCAGCGTGTTCAGCCAATAGTACAGTCCCCGCAGCCGCCCCGAGATTTCCTCCCTCGAAAACGCGCGTCCGTAGTACAGGAGCGTCGTGTAGGAACCCTCCGTCTTCTGGCGCAGCTCCACCCGCTTCATATAGCTGATGAACGGCTGCTCCCCCAGCATCTCCTTCGGGATCAGGAACAATTCTTCCATATTGTCGCGGCCATAGACGGAATACGTTTCATCAATCGTCCCGTACAGCTCCGGCTCCCTCGAAGGAGAATACCTTCTCGGCAGTCCGTTTTCCCGCAGAAGCGACGCATAAAATTCCCGATAGGGGAAAAAGCTTCGGATCTCGCCCGGCTCCACCGTTTCGCCGAGGCACAGCCTGCGCAGGATCGCATTCCGCCTGTCATAATAAAACCGGCGAATCTTTTCCTCGACATTTTTCATCGTCGGCAGCATCTGGGACGGAACGATCGGCTTCGTGAGGTAGTCCAGCACCCCGCTGCGAATCGCCTCCCGCACATACTCAAAATCCTGGTACCCGCTGATAATGACAAAACAGACGTCCGGCATCTCGCTGCTGACCTGATGAGTCAGTTCCAGTCCGTTCATCAGCGGCATGGCGATATCCGTCAGCACAAGATCCGGAACCGTCCGGCGGATGACGCCTAACGCTTCCTCTCCGTCCCCTGCCGTACCGACCACCCGAAACTCCGGGCAGTATTTCTCCAGGATGCGGCAGATGGCCTGCACCGCGATTGACTCGTCGTCCACGACCACTACCCGGTACACATTTCCAAATTGTCCTGTCCCGTTCTGTCCTTCCATGCCCTTTCCTTTCCGGAGGCTCAAGTACTTTTCCGCTATGGATATTGAAAAACCTAAAAGGTTTTGAATGCTTATCCGGATGGGATGCCGGAATCCGTTCTGATTCCCCCGTTTTCGTCCAATTTGCGGCGGCAATATTCCTCTCCTTCGAGCGTTTTCCAGACAAATCCGCCGTCTTCCAGAAGCATATAGCCGCGCGGCGTATTTCCTTTTGGAATCGAAACAGAACCCGGATTCATGTAAAGAAAGCCGTCAAATTCCTCGCAAGCCGCTATGTGCGTGTGCCCGTGAAGAAGAATATCCCCGCGCTTCATCGGCGGAAGATGATCC
>CAZPGD010000240.1:0-3041 GCA_964585865.1 uncultured Hungatella sp.
AGCGAGAAGCTCTCCTGGAAGCCAAGGAAGAGTCCATCCGGACGAAGAATGAGCTGGATAGAGAGACGAAGGAACGAAGGGCAGAGCTTCAGCGTTATGAGAGACGTGTACTTAGCAAGGAAGAGAACCTCGACAAAAAGTCCGAGGCACTGGAACGCCGCGAAACAAGCCTGTCGGCCCGCGAGGAAAATCTGAGCAGGAAGCTGGCGGAGGCGGAAGAGATTCGTCAGAAGCAGGTGACGGAACTGGAACGCATCTCCGGCCTGACTACCGAGCAGGCGAAGGATTACCTGCTCCGCATGGTGGAAGACGATGTCAAGCATGACGCCGCGAAGAAGGTAAAGGAGATGGAGGCCAGGGCGAAGGAAGAGGCGGACAAGAAAGCGAAGGAGTACGTCGTGACCGCCATTCAGCGGTGCGCGGCCGATCATGTGGCGGAGGCCACGGTATCGGTTGTACAGCTTCCCAACGATGAGATGAAGGGACGCATCATCGGCCGCGAGGGCCGGAACATCCGTACCCTGGAGACGCTGACAGGCGTAGAGCTGATTATCGACGATACGCCGGAAGCGGTGGTACTGTCGGGATTTGACGCGGTCAGGCGCGAGGTGGCGAGGATCGCTCTGGAACGTCTGATTGTGGACGGCCGCATCCACCCGGCCAGGATTGAGGAAACGGTGGAAAAGGCACGGAGAGAAGTGGAACTGAACATGAGGGAAGAAGGCGAAGCCGCGGTCCTCGAGGTCGGTATCCACGGGATCCATCCGGAGTTGGTAAAACTGCTCGGGAAGATGAAGTTCCGCACCAGTTACGGACAGAACGCGCTGAAACATTCCATCGAGGTGGCGCATCTGTCAGGGCTTCTGGCAGCGGAGATCGGAGTGGATATACGGCTTGCGAAGCGGGCCGGACTGCTCCATGATATCGGAAAGTCGATCGACCATGAGGTAGAGGGGTCCCATGTGAAACTCGGGGCGGATCTGTGCAGAAAGTACAAAGAATCCCCCATTGTTGTAAACGCCGTGGAATCCCATCACGGAGATGTGGAGGCGGAAAGCCTGATCGCCTGCATCGTGCAGGCGGCGGATACGATCTCGGCGGCCCGTCCGGGCGCCAGACGCGAGACTCTGGAGACATATACGAACAGATTGAAGCAGCTTGAGGAGATCACGGATTCCTTCAAGGGAGTGGATAAATCCTACGCGATTCAGGCCGGCCGGGAAGTCCGGATCATGGTGATTCCGGAACAGGTCAGCGACGATGATATGGTGCTGATGGCCCGCGACATCGCGAAGAAGATTGAGGAGTCCATGGAATACCCGGGACAGATCCGGGTAAACGTGATCCGCGAATCGAGAGTTACCGATTACGCGAAGTAACCGGTCATGTAACAGAAATCAGAAGAAGCCTTATCCCGTATAGGGCTTCTTTTTGTCATAGGAAGGAGGGGATTTTTATGGGGAAAAAGGCGGCGCGCGGATTTCTGACCGTGTTCCTGTCCGTTCTGTCCTGCCTGGCCCTGAGCCGGCCGGTCAGGGCCCAGGAGGTCGTTACCGCGATTCAGCTGGAAGTGGAGAACAATGTCGTGGTGGGAAAGGAATGTACCGAGGATGACATCGTGGTGACTCCGCTGAATGAAGGGTATGTAATCTGGTGCATGGAACTTTTGAATACCGGAAGCACGTGGGGAACGGGCGACGTGCCCCGGTTCCGCCTGTATATTCACGGAGAGGAAGCGGGGACGACATTCTCCCTCACGAAAGAGCAGATCCGGATCAACGGGGCCGAGATGGAGTCGGCAAGAACGGATCCGGGCGGCGAGGAACTGGTCATAACGATCCGGCTGCCGTCGATGCGGATGCGGGTGGGGGAAATCGCGGAGGTCTCCTGGGGCGACGGCGCCATGGCCGTCTGGAGCGCGTCTTACAACGCTTCCCGCTATGAGCTCCGCCTGATAAAGGACGATGAACTGACGGGTCCGGTTTATACGGCGTCCGGAACGGAATTTAATTTTGGCGAGGTGATCCGCAGGGAAGGGGATTACCGGTTCCGGGTGCGGGCCGTCAACGGGCGGGACGAGAGGATCAAAAGCGAATGGAAGGAGTGCGGGACGGCTCTGCATGTGGACGCCGCCATGGCGGAAAGTTTCTATCAGCAGTATTCCGCGACCGATTTCAAGGCGGAAGGCCCCGGGGTGCGGCCCGTTTATTACGAGGGAATGTACGGATGGATCGCGGAAGGGGATCTGTGGTGGTACCGGAACCCGGACGGCAGCTATACGAAGGAGGACTGGCAGCTGATCGACGGCAAATGGTATTTCTTCAATTCAAGAGGATATATGGTGACTGGCTGGATCCAGTGGAATGACAACATGTATTACTGCGACCCCGTAAGCGGCGCCATGCTGACAAATACGGTCGTTCCGGACGGGATGGGCCTCCGGGTGGATTCATCCGGCGCCCTGATCCGCTAGGACGGTTTGACGGAGGAAAAAGATGGCGAAGAAAGTGATTCGTTTGGACAGGCAGTTAAAATACCGGGGGACGATTCTGAAAATTTACGAGGATACGGTGCTGGCCAACGGCCATGAGGCGCACTGGGATTTTATTCACCACGACGGCGCGGCCGCCGTGCTTCCGGTGACGGACGACGGGAAAATCCTCATGGTGCGCCAGTACCGGAACGCTCTGGACCGGGAGACGTTAGAGATCCCGGCGGGGAAGCTGGATGATCCGCGGGAGCCGAAGATCGATTGCGCGCGCCGGGAACTGGAGGAGGAGACCGGGTACCGGGCGGAGCATATGGAATATCTGCTCAGCGTGAATACGACGGTGGCGTACTGCGACGAGGCGATTGATATTTTTGTCGCCGGGGATCTGGTTCCGTCCCGGCAGCACCTGGACGCGGACGAGGATATCGAGGTTGAGGCATGGGAACTCGGGGATCTGATGCGGCTGATCTATGAGGGGAAAATGACCGACGGCAAGACGGTCGCCGCGATCAGCGCCTACGCGGCGAAGCAGTACGCGGACGCGCTGCGG
>CAZPGD010000241.1:0-3015 GCA_964585865.1 uncultured Hungatella sp.
AGTATAACTCGTTTTATTCATTTTGGCAATATCTTATTCATGTTTTTTGTGAAATACACCGTAAAAAACGGAAAAACCCGCTTTTTCGGCGGGATTTTAAGTATTTTTATCCAAATAGAATGTGTACAATTTGTGGAATTTTTTGAATATTATAAAAAATTTATTACTATTTCTTCAATATTTCGCGGATCCCCTCGGCAAAAGGCACCGAGGGGCGCCAGCCGGTATCCGCCTCCAGGGCGGAAATATCGGCGCGCAAATACATGGACTGGTCCGGCGCGTAGGGCAGTCTGCCGAATCCCAGGGGACTTCCCGGGGAGACGACATCGCGGATCTCCCGTATATAGTCCGCCAGCGGGCGGGCCGTGCCGCTTCCCAGAACGTACACTTTGCCGTCCTTTCCCTTCTCTCCCAGCAGGCGCAGCGCCCTGGCCGCGTCCCCGCTGTACAGATAGTCCCACTGCTGCTCCGCTTTCGTAAATTCGGGGATCCCGCCCTTCTGCAGCCGGTCAATGGCGGACATCACCATCGTGCGCGGCCCGTCGCAGGGTCCGTACACGCTGAGGATCCGCACCCAGATATGGGAAAGCCCCCTCTGACGGGCCAGTTCCCGCGTCATTTGGCCGGCGCAGAGTTTGGCGATGCCGTATCCCGTCCGCGGCCGCGCCGGCGTATCCGGCCGCAGCGGCGTATCCGACGGGCCGTACTCCGCCTGCGAGCCGGCGCCGATAAACAGACGGCAGCCGAAGCGCTCCGCCGCCAGCACGGCGTCCAGGGCATACCGTACGTTCCGGTTCTGAAGGTACATATCCCCGCGGCCGGGACCGGATGCGCCGGCCCACGCCAGATGGTAGAACACGTCGTAAGGGCGGCCGTCCGGCGGACGGACCGCGGACAGGTCCTCCAGCGAACAGGAGATCCGCTTCACGAGCGGATGTTCCGGGATATTCCCGTTCCGCGCGGACGAATCCCTCACAAATACCAGAACCTCTGTGCCGTTTGCGGCCAGTTCCCGCACCAGGGCGGTCCCAATGGCGCCGGTCGCGCCGGTCACGATGGCCCGCTTTCTCTCACATTCTCCCATATACATTTCCCGCCTTCCGCCCGCCTTATTTTTTATAACGGATCCTCTCAAACTCTTCCCTGTCCAGAAACGGCGCCATATCGTCCAGGGACGCGGAAACCATTCGTCCGTCCGGCAGCGCCCGGGACGCGGATTTGGGCGCGAAATTCTGCTCCGGATCGACCACGGCCTCGCAGACGCAGGGGCCCTGGCAGTTTAATGCTTCCGCCAGCACCCGCGCGCAGTTCTCCTCGCTGTCCAAGACAAAATACGGGAGCCCGAACGCTTCCGCCAGCTTCGAAAAATCCGGGAAACCGACGCCGCTGTCCGGATCGATGCCGACGAAAGGCGGCCGGAAAAGGTTCTTCTGGGTCTGGCGGATCGAATGGTAGCCGTTATTATTGAGAATAATCAGCTTGATATCCAGCCGGTTGTAAGCGACGGTGGCCAGTTCCTGCAGGTTCATCATCACGCTGCCGTCCCCGTCGATGCAGATCGTGCGGCGGCTGTTGTCGGAAACGGCCACGCCGAGGGCCGCCGGAAGTCCGTATCCCATGGCGGCGCAGCCGGAATTCGTAAACATCCGCTGCCCCTGGCGGATCTTCGCGGCCTGGAACGTGATCACGCAGGCACTGCCGTTCCCGCAGATGATCCGGTCGTCCTCCCGCAGATTCGCAAACAGCGTATCGATCAGCACGTAGGGATTGATCAGGCCGCCGTCCGTTCTATGGTACGCGCTCAGGACCGCCGGATAGGCCGCCGTCAACCCGCGGCACCAGGACAGCCAGGATTCATGCTTTTTCCGCGGCGTGTAATCCCGCTCCAGCAGGCGCCCAAGCAGCTGTTTTACGTCGGCGCGGACCGGCATATCCGGACGCACCGTCGGTTTGCAGAGTTCGCCGGGATCGATATCCACGATGATCTTGTACGCGTTTTTCGCGAAATCATGATAATTATATCCGATCATGCGGATATTCAGACGGCAGCCGAGGCTTAAGAGCAAATCGCAGTTCTGAACAGCGAAATTTCCCGCTCTCGTGCCGACGGTGCCCGGCATACCCGCGAAGCACGGATGATCAAACGCCACCGTATCGTTGGCGTTCCAGGCCGTGACCACCGGAACGCGCAGTTTCTGAAGGAGTTTTAAAAGTTCCTCTTCCGCTCCCCCCAGCCGGATGCCGGTACCCGCAAGGATTAAAGGCGCGTCCGCCGCGCCGATCCGTTCCAGAATCGCGTCCGCCGTTTCCTCCGACGGCTCCGGAAGCGGCCGGAAATATTCGGACGCCGGATCAAAATGACGCAGACTGTCCGTTTCCACCAAAGCTCCCTGCACGTCTAAGGGCACGTCGAGCCACACCGGCCCCATCCTGCCCCCGAGCGCCAGATAAAGGGCCTTTTCCAGATGGTAGGAGATCTCGGACGGGTCTGTCACCATGACGGCGTATTTCGTCATGCTGCCGACCGAGCGGACGATATCGAATTCCTGATCCCCCAGCTGCCGCAGGTTCAGTTCCGGGCAGGACCGAACCGTCGTTTCCCGCTTGACCTGGCCGGAAAGGATCAGCATGGGAACCGAATCCAGCCATCCGCCCAGGACGCCGGTGATGGCGTTGGTCCCGCCCGGGCCGCTGGTGACGCAGACGGCCGCCAGGCGCCCCGTCATTCTCGCGTAGGCTTCCGCCGCGATGGCGCATGCCTGCTCATGATGATTAAAAATACAATGGATCTCCTTCCGGTGCCCGATGGCGTCGTCCAAATGCATGGCGCCGCCGCCCGTAACCATAAAGCAGTCCGTGATGCCGTGCTCCGCCAGGAAGCCGGCGATGTAATCCGCTGCCCGTATTTTCATGCTGCTCTCCATTCCGCCGCCGTACGGCCGGCGGGTCGTAAAGCCCCTCATCCACCGGCATGTAAACATGCCGAGGATTCAGACTTTCGACCCTGGCTCTGTC
>CAZPGD010000242.1:0-1694 GCA_964585865.1 uncultured Hungatella sp.
GGGGACCGGTGTTGACGGGAATATACGGAGACCCGGCCGGCCGAACCGCTCCGGCCTTCCGGGTCTTTCTCTTTTTAAGTAATCCGGGCGGGACGCGCGGTGCCTCACTCCGTGATCCACGCGCCCGCGGCATCCAGTACGTAGCCGTCCGGCGTCGTGGTATTCTTAAGCATGGCCCCGCTGCTTCCCAGATAGAACCATTTGCCCTTGTCCTCGACCCAGCGGTTCACCGCCATGGCGCCGCTTCCGCGGAAATAATACCAGTCGCCGTTGTCAAACAGCCGCCAGCCGACCGCCATATACCCGTCCGCGTCAATCCAGTAGTCCGCGTCGTCGAGCAGCAGCCACTCTCCCGCCGCCCGCCGGCCGTCCGTTTTCACATAATACCAGCCGGTACCGTCCCGGTGCCAGCCGGCCTCCTGCGACCCGGGGGCCGCCGTGCCGGTTCCGCCCTCCGCCTGACTGTTCCCGTCCGGGGCCATGAGAACCGCCCGGCCGCTTCCGTCTGAGGACGCGGACGCCTGCGGGGCGGTTCCTCCCGATGCCGCGGGCGCCTGTCGGACTGCTCCGTCCGAGGACGCGGATGCCTGCGGGGCAGATCCTCCCGGTGCCGCGGGCGCCTGCCGGACTGCTCCGTCCGCGGCTCCCTGCGCGCCGTCCGAACCGGGTTCCGACGAGGCCGGAGCGATGTTTCCGCCCGGACCGGAAGAAGCCCGCACGTCGCCGCTTCCCGAACCGTTTTGCCCCTGACCGCTTCCCGGACCTGTCTGCCCCTGACTGCTTCCCGGTCCGGCAGACGCGCCGGACGCGCCCCCGGCCGCCATCTTCGCGAATCCGTAATCGAGCAGCGCTTTGGTATCCGTATAATGCGTCCCGCTGGCCTTCATCACGACCGCCACCAGGCGGACGCCGTTCCGCTCCGCTCCCGTGACCAGCGTATTCCCCGCCAGAGAGGTGAATCCCGTCTTGCCCCCGATGATGCCCTCATAATACCGGGAATCATTGGGATACATCATCTTGTGCCCCATGGTAATGGTCATGGCCTTGTTTTTTTTGGTCGCCGGCAGCTGATAAGACAAAGTCGTATTGATCTCACAGAGTGTCCGGTTCCGGAAAGCCGCCGCGGCAATCAGCGCCATGTCATACGGCGTCGTGTAATGATTGCTGTCATTCAGCCCGTGCGGATTGACAAAATGCGTGTCGGAGCAGCCCAGGGAGGCCGCCTTTTGATTCATCAGATCCGCGAACGCGGAAACGCTGCCCGACACATGCTCGGCCAGAGCATTGCCCACATCATTGGCGGATTTCAAAAGAAGCGCGTACAGGCACTGGCGGACCGTCATGGTATCGCCTTCCGTCATATTCAGCGTCACGGCGCCCGCCTCCAGGTTGGTGGTAGCCGTCCCGGAAAATGTCACCGTTTCGTCAAGGCTGCAGCGCTCGATCACCAGAAGCGCCGTCATCAGCTTGGTGATGCTGGCGGGGTAATACCTGGTGTTCGCGTTTTTCCCATAAAGAATCTCCCCGGTGGCCGCATTGATAACCGCGGCTCCCTGCGCCTGGACCGAGGGCTCCGCGGCCGGAACCCCCGGGCCGGACGGAGCGGCGCAGACCGCCGTCTGAAGCAGAAAACTCAGGACCACGGCCGCGGCGAGGATTTTATACCCTATTTTCCCGTACGATCTCATCTTACC
>CAZPGD010000242.1:1794-2989 GCA_964585865.1 uncultured Hungatella sp.
ATTCCGTACGATCTCATCTTGCCAACTCTTTTCCGTATTCCGCCCGATCCGTCAATTCTCTCCGAACCGCCCGGACTGACCGCCGATCAGTTCCGGATCGTCAAAGTAATTGATCTTCATCGCGGCCTTCATCTCGGACAGCGTCACCGCCGCCTTCTTTCTGGCGCGCTCGCTTCCGGTCTTCAGGATCCGGTAGACCTCGGGAATATTTTTCTCGTACTCCCGCCTGCGGGCGCGAATGGGCTCCAGTTCCGCCTGCATCACTTCGTTGAGGAAACGCTTGACCTTCACGTCGCCTAAACCGCCTCTGGTGTAGTGGGCCTTCAGTTCGTCCAGATTCGGATAATCCGGCAGGAAGCTGGCAAAATATTCGTCCTTGCAGAAAGCGTCCAGATAGGTAAATACCGGGTTCCCTTCCACGCGGCCGGGGTCGCGGACACGGATATGGTTCGGATCCGTAAACATGTTCATGACCTTTTCGCGCACCTCTTCGGGCGTGTCGGACAGGTAGATGCAGTTGCCCAGGGACTTGCTCATCTTGGCGCTGCCGTCGATGCCGGGAAGGCGCCTGCAGGCTTCATTTGACGGGATCAGGGCCTCCGGTTCCACCAGAACGTCGCCGTAGATATGGTTAAAACTGCGAACGATCTCCCTGGCCTGCTCGATCATGGGCAGCTGGTCGTCTCCCACGGGGACGGTGGTCGCCTTAAAAGCGGTGATGTCGGACGCCTGGCTGATGGGGTAAGTAAAGAACCCCACCGGTATGCTGGTCTCGAAGTTGCGGAGTTTGATCTCATTCTTCACCGTCGGGTTCCGCTGGAGACGGGAGACGGTGACAAGATTCATATAGTAGAAAGTCATCTCCGTAAGTTCCGGCACCTGGGACTGGATGAAAAGAGTGGATTTCGCTGGGTCCAGGCCGCAGGACAGGTAGTCCAGCGCGACTTCAATGATGTTCTGACGGATTTTTTCGGGATTGTCCGCGTTGTCCGTCAGAGCCTGGGCGTCGGCGATCATGATATAAATCTCATCGTACTGACCGGAGTTTTGAAGTTCCACCCGCTGGCGAAGGGAACCCACGTAGTGGCCTACGTGGAGCCTGCCGGTGGGCCGGTCCCCGGTCAGAATAATCTTTTTGGTTGATTCTGCCATGGCTGGGGTCTCCTTTTTTTGAGAGATGAAGCGGGACGTGCAG
>CAZPGD010000243.1:0-2971 GCA_964585865.1 uncultured Hungatella sp.
TGCTCGCGAAATGCTACGGCGGCGACATCACGCGAAAGAAGAAGCTGCTGGAAAAGCAGAAGGAAGGCAAAAAACGGATGCGCCAGATCGGGAATGTCGAGATTCCGCAGAAAGCCTTTATGAGCGTGCTGAAGCTGGACGAGGAGTAGGGGCCGGGCAGGAGAGGCGCGGAAGAGCGTGTGGGAGCCGGGCGGGGAGCAGCGCCCGGATATACATGCCAAAACCGGTCCCGTGCGGCGCACAGGAGGAGACAGGCCATGAGCAAACCGCTGGAATTGTATATTCATATTCCGTTCTGCGTCAGGAAGTGCTTATACTGCGACTTCCTGTCCCGGCCCGCCGGCGCGCTTATCCAGCGCGGCTACGTCGACCAGCTTCTTTTGGAAATCGAGCGGGAGAGCGGTTATTATCAGGGTTACGGCGTCACCAGCGTCTATATCGGGGGCGGCACCCCGTCCGTTTTGAAAGCGGAAGATATCCGCGACATTCTGGATGAGGTTCGCGGCTGCTTTCTGGTAGAGCCGGACGCCGAGATCACCATGGAAATGAACCCCGGCACAGCCAATCTGGACAAATTGAAAGCCTACCGCGAGTGCGGCGTCAACCGCGTCAGTCTGGGCCTGCAGTCGGCTGACGACAGGGAACTGAAAACGCTTGGCCGCATCCATACGTTCGACGATTTTCTGAAGACCTATCAGCGCGTGCGGACTGCCGGATTCAAAAATGTCAATATCGATCTGATGTCCTCCCTGCCCGGACAGACGCTTGCCTCCTGGAAAAATACGCTCCGCAAGGTGGTGATGTTGAAACCGGAACACATTTCCGCTTACAGCCTGATGATTGAGGAGGGGACCCCGTTTTACGAAATGTACCATGACCACCCGGAACTGCTTCCCTCCGAGGACGAGGACCGTGAAATGTACTACGCGGCCCGCGATATCCTGCGCGAATACGGCTTCGAGCGCTACGAGATTTCCAATTACGCCCTCCCCGGGTACGCGTGCCGGCACAATATCGGGTACTGGACCGGCGTGGAATATCTCGGCCTCGGCCTGGGGGCTTCTTCCTATATCCAGGGGTTCCGCTTCCGCAATGAGGCGGACCTCGACGCCTACCAAAAAATCAATATGCGGGCGGACGACGCCGACTGGCGGATCCATCAGGATATCACGGAACTGTCGGAAAAGGACATGATCGAGGAATTTATGATTCTGGGACTGCGAATGATGAAAGGGGTCTCCGGCAGCGAGTTTCTGGATCGGTTCGGGCTGAATATGTGGAACGTGTACAGCGACGTGCTGCCGAAGCTGGTGGAAAACAAGCTGATCGAGGTTGCCAGCCCCTATATCCGCCTCACCGAGTTCGGGATCGACGTCAGCAATTACGTGCTGAGCGAATTTTTGCTGTGAAAATCCCGGCGGGGCGGCCCGCGCAAGCCGGTTTACGGAGAAAGCGCCGCGACATGTAAGGAAACGTCCGGGAATGGCAATGGCCCGCGCAAACCGGTTTACGGTCTGCGCGGCCGGCAGGAGCATCCGATGCCGAGGGCGCCGGGGCCAATGTGGCAGCAGGTTCCCATGGACAGATCGCCGCTTAGGACGTCCTCGCCCGGGAAAGCGGCCTTGATCTCCTCGACCCAATCCGCCGTTTCCTCCGGCGTGGTGCTGGAAGCGGCCAAAAGCCGCACTTCTCCGGCCGCGTACTGCTCTTTGAAACGTGTTTCCAGATCGTGGCGCATGATATCGATCATAAAATGCCGCGCCTTGATAAAACCGTGGCAGCGCTTGACGGCGTCCATGGTCTCCAGTTCCATCCGCAGGACCGGCTTGATGTTCAGAAGCGTGCCGAGGGCGGCGGTGGCGGGAGTGACGCGGCCGCCCCGCTTTAAGTATTCCAGAGTCCGGAACCCCACGTAAACGACCATATTGCCGCGGTTCCTTTCTATGATTTCCCGTATTTCCTCCGCGTCGTAGCCTTCCCCGACCAGTTCCACGGCGTCCATGACCGAGCGCAGGAGAGGGGTGGAGACGCAGCCGGTGTCTATAACGACCACACGCCCCGCGTAGGGTTCCTCCCGCGCCATTCCCCGGGCGACTTCGCAGGAACTGCTCAGTCCGCTGCTGATCGGCATATACAGAATTTTATCGTATTTTTCCAACATGCGGTCCCAGACTTCCATGACCTCGGACGGGGACGGCTGCGAGGTGGCGACATCGGCGCCCTCCTGCAGGTGCCGAAGGAAAGCCTCGCGTGTAATCGTGCTTCCCTCATAGTAACATTTGCCGTCAATGTAAAACGGCATGGGCAGTACGGTAACGCCCAGCTTTTGCGCCAGTTCGCCGTCGATGCCGCTGTGGCTGTCTGTGACGATTCCGATTGAATTCACGGGTATTCCTCCAACTTTCCAAAAATGCCGGGGCCGGACGGCACTCCCGCCCATGCGGGCGCGAGCCGCGCGTTCCCTCGTCTTTTACGTCTTCCCGATAGCGTATCCGGGCAGAACATCTTAAAAATCTGTATATACCGGTTTGTATATACGGGTCTGTACGGAACAGTATAGCATATTAAAAAATTTTTTCAATCAAAATTTATTTGCGCCCGCTCCCTTGCCACCTACATCCGCAAGCCGCTAACTCCTCCCATCGGGAGCGTTTTCCATTCTCCGCGGGCCGGTACATGACCGGCCCCGTACTGGTTCCCTTGTCCGCAATAAAGATGAACCGGCTGCCGGATCCCGTCTGGGAAACGGTACCCTCACAGGCAGGAAAACATTGTTTGACGGTCCGGGGTGCTGCCGGGGCTCCCGCGCGAATGGGCGGGCAAATTGCAAATAATTTATTTATTGACACAAGGCGAAAGAATGTGCTATATTACAGCCAGATGGTAATTTCAGGCTCCCCCTGTTTTGTGCAAAACAGGGGGGGTATTGCATTTCACCGCTCCCGTTGGCTTGAAACCGGCCGACGGAGCG
>CAZPGD010000244.1:0-1624 GCA_964585865.1 uncultured Hungatella sp.
GGAATTTCCCCCGGCTCACGCTCACGCTCCGCTATGCCGTCGTTTTCGCGACGGCAGAAGCGTTTTGCGCCGCTGATTGAAAGACGCGCGGATCAGGCAAAACATCAGATCCGGATCCGCCGTCTTTACCGCCGGCTCCGAACGCTTCGTCAGGCGAATGACCGCCGAACCCACATTCGGCCGCGGTATAAAGCAGTTTGGCGGGACATTGGCGGCCAGATACACATCCGCGTAATACTGAACCGCAAGGGACAACGCCCCGTAATCCTTGCTTCCGGGACCGGACCTCATCCGGTCCGCCACCTCCTTCTGTACCATAACCGTCATGCTGTCAACGGGAATCTCTTCCTTAAGCAGTTCCAGAATGATCGGCGTGGTAATATAATAAGGAAGATTCGCGACCACTTTGAGGGGACGGTCCCCGTTGTACTCGCGGGCGAGGGCCCTGATATCCGTTTTCATGATATCCTCGTGCAGAATGGTCACATTGTCGTAACCGCTCAGGGTCTCCCGCAGAATCGGTATCAGATTCGCGTCAATCTCCACCGCCGCCACATGTCCGGCGCTCTCCGCCAGGTACTGCGTCATTGTCCCGATACCGGGACCGATTTCCAGCACGCAGTCCTCCTTCGTCACGCCCGCCGCGCGGATAATCTTATCCAGAACATGGGTGTCAACGAGAAAATTCTGGCCGAATTTCTTCTGAAAAACGAATTTGTACTTCCGCAAGATCTCTGCGGTATTCCCGGGATTTCCCAAAACGGGCATATTCGCGTCCTTTCCGAACGGAACCGGCTCAGGAAAACGGCGCCGCTTCCCTTACCGGATCCGGTACATCCGCCGGGCGTTTTCCTCCGTAACGGCGATCACTTCTTCCGCCGGTACCCCTTTTATCTCACTGACCGCTCTCACGACATATGGCAGATTCAAAGAAGAATTTCGCTTCCCGCGGTTCGGAACCGGAGCCAGATACGGGCTGTCCGTCTCTAAAAGTATCCGCTCCAAAGGCATATATTCCACGACTTCTTTCAGCTTTTTCGCGTTTTTAAATGTCAAAACGCCGCCGATTCCCAGATAGAACCCCATGTTCAGGTATTCTCTGGCCATTTCAACCCCATAGGAGAAGCAATGGATCACGCCGCCCATGTCGGCGGCACGCCGCTCCCGAATGATGTCCAGGGTATCTTTCGCCGCGTCCCGGCTGTGCACCACCACCGGCAGAGACACTTCCCGGGCCAGATCCAGCTGCCGCCGGAACCAGTGTTTCTGGGTTTCCCGGTCCGGCCCGTCCCAATAATAATCGAGTCCGATCTCCCCTATGGCCACCGTTTTCGGGCGGGCGGCCATCTCTTTCAGCCAGGCCATCCATTCCTCATTCAGTTCCGCCGTACTGCCGGGATGGACCCCCACGGCGGCGTAAATAAACGGGTAGCGCTCCGCCAGTTCCAGAGTCGTTCGCGTGGAAGAAATATCGGCGCCGACATTCACCACCGTCCCGATCCCCCGCGCCCGCAGTCCGGCAAGCAGTTCTTCCCGGTCCTCGTCAAACGCCGCGTCATCATAATGGGCGTGTGTCTCAAAAATCATACGCTTGGTCTCCATTCCGCCGGGCGGGCGCCGTCCG
>CAZPGD010000244.1:1724-2945 GCA_964585865.1 uncultured Hungatella sp.
ACGAAAACAGGACACGCCAGATCCCATACAAGAGCAGCAGGTGCGCGGGATAGGCCAGATAAAAGAAATATTTTCTATTCTGCCTGCCGCGGCTGCCATTATACAAGCAGATGGGAATAAAGGCCAATATGGCCGGCGCTTCCCACAGCAACATCAGGCTGCCGACCGCGGCCCGGATCCATCTGCGGTCCCGCAGGATATAAAACACGCCGATCAGGATAACCCCGAAAGCCCCGTAATCCGTCTGAAGGATTTCCGCCATTCCCGCGCACCCGGCAAAGGCCAGAACTCCCCATACGCGCTCCTCCCGGAAATGCTTAAGCGCCGCCAGCCCGACCAGTCCGAAAAACAAGGTACAGAACACATTCTGCATCTCAAAGCTGAACCAGGTATGATAAAACGCCAGATCATAGGGAACCTCCGATACCAGCGCGAATACGGCCAGCCGCGCGGCGTATTTTTTTACATCCCGCGTGTGGAGAAATCCTTCGGTCAGCAGGAAACAGTAAATCGGAAAGGACATCCGGCCGATGGCACGCAGGACCCGGTCGATCTCCCGCCACCGCCAAAAAATCTCCGGCTGCAGCGCGCCGGCATAATAAACATCGTACACGCCGTTCTCAATCAGAGCCGCGCCTATATGGTCAATCAGCATCGTCACCAATGCGATCCGCTTCAGGGCCGCGCCGCTGAGGCATTGGTACTTCGGCTGCGCCTGAACCGTTTCCGTCTGCACGTATTGTCCCCCTTCCGCCGCAAGGATGCCTTTGCCTTTAGAATGCCTTTGCCTTCAAAATGCCTTTGCCTTTAGAATGTCTTTGCCTTTAGAATGTCTTTGCCTTCAAAAAAATGTCTGACCGGTCGTACACCGGCCAGACGTTTGTCAGCTGATCTCCGCCCCCGCGGGCATATCCTTTTCCGGCGTAATCAGAGCCAGCCGGCCATCGGCGTCCTCGGCGCAAAGGAGCATACCTTCGGATACGAGCCCGGCCATCTTTCGGGGCGCCAGGTTCACCAGAACCATGACCTTTTTCCCGACCATCTCCTCCGGCGTGTACCACGCCTTGATCCCGCTGCAGATCTGACGGACCTCGCCGCCGATTTTGACCTGACTGCAGAGCAGTTTCTTTGAATTCTTCACGGCCTCGCAAGCGATAATCTCCCCCACCTCGAAGCGCAACTTCGCGAAATCGTCGTAGGTGATTTCCGCCTTTTGCGCCG
>CAZPGD010000245.1:0-2943 GCA_964585865.1 uncultured Hungatella sp.
GCTGGCGCGGGTAAAGATCGTCACCGAGGCGGCTTCCGCGCACGGAGCGCCGGGCGCGGAGGCTTCCGGTTTCGGCGCGGCCGACGCCGGAATCGCCGGCGAGGAGCGCCGTGTTCCCATGGAGGAACTGCTTTCCTATCTGACGGACCGCCGCGGCGGCTTCGCCTCCGACACGGCGCTCTATGTGATGATTTCTCCCGGGCAGAGACAGTCGCTGACGGACGCGTTCGACGCACTCTGCCTCCGAAGCCCCGGTTCCCAATGGATCCTGCCCTGCCGTCCCGGCGACCGGCTGCGGACAGCCGGCCCGCGGCTCGCTCAATTCTACCGGTGGGAGGTGTCTTATGTTCATGCGTAAATTCGTAAATTACTGGATATCCAGACCGCGGGACGGTTTCTATGTGTTCTTGGCCGTCTGCTTTGCAGTCCTGTACGCGGCAGGAGTAACCATAGCCCGGTACGACCGGCCCGAAATGTCCGTCCTGCTGAAACGGATCGGATTCATCGGCTTTCTGGCGCTGGCCGTCCTCGTTTTCATCCACAAAAATTTGAACGCATTTTACGAATTTCTGCGAATGTTTAAGGATACGGACCACCTGCCGCAGAAACAGATTTCCTATGTAAATTCCTTCTGCATGACGGTATTCCTGATCGCCGCCGTTATCCTGATCGCCGCCGCGGCAGCGGCAGCGGGACCCCTTTGGCAAATCATCTCCGCCTGGTTCTCCGGTCTTCCTCGTGCTTCCGCGTCTCCGCGGCCAGAGCCGGAGCCGGTCAGAGGCGGGGATACCATGACGCCCAATCTGGCGGAACTGCTGGGCGATGGCGGCCCGGCTCCCGCCTGGGTGAAATTGCTGGACGCCGTCTTTGAAAAGCTGGGATTTTTGCTGATCGCGGCCGCGGCCCTGTTCCTGCTCTGGCACATCGGCAAAAGCCTCTGGGGCTTCCTTACCCGTCCCAGGCATTTCGACGAAGACGAAAAAATTTACCTCAAGCCGACGCTGAATATGCAGCTGAACATCAAACCGCGGGATCGGGAAGGAGGACCGGACGGACTGCGCTACCATCTCTCCTACAACGCCAGAATACGAAGACATTACCGCAGGGAAATCCTCAGCGGGCGAAAAAAGCAAAAGCAAAACGGCGCCCCGCCCCCTTGGGCCGCTCCGGCGGAACTTGAGTCCACCTCAGGGCTTGACGACGAACTTCTGCACAATTTATACGAAAAAGCGCGTTACAGCCGCGAAGGCTGCGGCGAGGAAGATTGGAACCGGATCACCGCCGCCCGTAAAACGGAGGGGCCGGAAAGCCGTTCCCCGTCCGGCAGGTGAATTCCTCCCTGCCGCCTTCCCGACGCGCTTCCCCTGATCAAAAAAGCCGGACCCGGGATTTGATTCCCGGTTCCGGCTTTCGTATAAAACACCGTCATTCTATCTCTTCCGCCTGCTTCCCCGTACAGACGCGTCCGTCCGCTTCAACCTGCTTCCCCGCACCGCCGCGTCTGGTCGCTTCCGCCTGCTTTCTCGTACCGCCGCGGGTCTGCCCGCTTCTGCTTGCTCCCGCACTGCCATGCGTCTGGCCGCATCCGTTGCTTCCCCGTACCGCTACGTCTGCCCGCTTCTGCTTGCTCCCGCACTGCCGCGCATCTGGCCGCATCCGTTGCTTCCCCTATACCGCCGCGTCAGTCCGCGTCCGCGCGCAGCATTTCCGAGTACGCCATGATAAACGGCCCGCTTCCTTTGCCTTCGTCCGGCAGATAGTATTCCGCCAGTTCGTAATTATCGGTGTTGTTGGCCGAAGCCTTCAGATAGATATCCTCCAGCTTCCCGCCGTTTAACTTCTGCTCCGCCATGGCCACGAAGCCGCGGACCGCCGTCTCTTTGTAAGACTTGTCCAGCCAGCCGTTCCGCACGCCCTTTAGGAGCGTGTAGACCAGCATGGAAGTGCCGCTGACTTCCAGACGGTTCGTCTCCGTGACGGGCCAGTCGGCCACATTCGCCCACATGCCGCCGGCGTCCTGGTATTTTAAGACGCCGTCCGCGAATCGTTTCAGCGCCGCTTTCCTCTCCTCCATGTACGCTTCGGGAAGCACCTCCATCACATCCGTCATGGCCATGCCGTACCAGCCCATGGCCCGCGTCCAGTGATAGGCGCAGACATCTTCCCGGCTGTTTCCGGCGTGATAATACAGGCCGTTGGGAGCCAGAAGCACATCCGCCACCCAGTTGAGGCGTTCCCGCACCAGCGCAAGCTGATCCGCGTCGCCCGTTTCCGCCGCGTAACGGGCAAGGAACGGCTGCAGCATATAGATGCCGTCCAGCCAGACCTTGTATTTGGGCGCCCTACCCCCGGCCCAGCTGTGCCAGTAATTGTGGCCGAGAGCCGCTTCCGTGAAATCCAGCGGAACAATATTGCCCTTGGAATTGATATGCTTCGTATCCGTCAGATCGCGGTACAGTTCCGAGGAAATCTCCCAGTACGCGTCCCTTCCGTCGGAAGCCCGGCACAGAAGCGCCGCGGTCTTATAGCAGTCCGCTCCGTGGCAGTCCACATATCCGGCCAGGTTCCGGCTCAGTTTCTTCGCGCCGTCCGCATCGGTGACAATCATGGCGTCCAGGTACCTGCGGACATAGCGCAGATATTCGCCGCCGGCCTTTGGATCGGCTTCATAGAGATCAAAAAGCCCTTCCATTACGACGCCGTTATAATAACTCCAATCAAACAGGTACGGCTTCTCAGACGGCGTGCGTTTTTCATTGTCCCATGTGAAAAAACGGTGCTCGTCCGCTACCACCGCCTCCGGCACATTGACCGGCGAATGAATGGTCAGGGAATCAATATACGCTTTCGCCTTATCCATCGCCGTCCGGATCCTCGTTTGTTCCATCCTGCCTCTCTCCCTTCCCGAACGCGGCCGGGCAGCCTGTGCCCGCGCCGCCTGTC
>CAZPGD010000246.1:0-1297 GCA_964585865.1 uncultured Hungatella sp.
TGACAAAATCCACATCCTTGCAGATTTCCGGGGTAGGCTCGATCAGGTTTGGCACCATGGTGATCCGCAGCCCCGCGTCTTTGGCCGCCCGGATGCCGTTCGGAGAATCCTCCACGGCCATCGTTTCGCCGGCAGGCACACAAAGCGCCTCGCAGGCCGCCAGATAGACGTCCGGATACGGTTTGGCACGTTTTACCATGTCCCCGCATATAATCTGATCGAAATATCCGGTCAGATGGCTCCTCTCCAGATTGGACAACACCCGCTCACGGGGAGAGGACGAGGCCACCCCCGTCAGGATGTTCCGTTCGCGCAGAAACGTCAGCAGTTCCTCGACACCGGGAAGCACCGGAAGGCTGCGGGAAAGTCGCTCCATATAGTAGTTGTGGCTCCTGCGGCGGTACTCGTCGTAGGGGAAGGTGCCGTTCGGATACAGGCGGGCCATGCTGTCCATGATCCATTTCCTGCCTTCCGTCTCATTCAGTCCCAGACGACCGTAAACCGCCTTGTCGTTCAGTATAATTCCCAGTTCCCCGGCCGCCTGGAAGCAGCTGATCACGAACAACCGCTCCGTGTCGTACAGAACGCCGTCCATGTCAAAGACGAACGCGCGGATCCCCGAAAAAACCGTTTCCTTATCCTTTTCTTTTCCCTTTTCACACACCGTCATACTTGAATCTGTCATACTTGAATCTGTCATATTCGAATCCCTTATTTGTCTGCCGCGGCCGGTTCCGCCGCCCTACCGGATCGGGTCGTCCAGTTCCGTGCGGGCGGTCAGGTGCACGATTTCCGGCGCGGCCTCCTTCATCGCCTTCAGCATGGCGTCGTCCGGCTCGATGATGATTTCCTGGTTCTCGCCGAACTGCCGCATGTGCACCACGTAAACCCTGGCATCCGGCCTGGCCGACGCGAAATCATAGACTTTCAGTTTCTGCTGGGCGCGCGATACAAAATCCCGGTAGGGACAGATCGTCTCCGCCTGATTGATATTGAAATTCATGCAGTGCTTGCGTTTCTTCCCGCTGATGATGCGGTCAATGGACAGATTGGCGTCCTCAAACGCGTACTCGTACTCAATACTGCGCATTTTTTTGAAAAAGCGGATCGTCATGATGACCGCCAGGATAAAAGCCGGCAAAAGCAGCTGAGCAAACAGCGTCAGTACCCCGATAAGGCCGGTAATCACGATCATGCCGAGCCTGTACCGTTTCGCTTCCGGCGTCGCTTCCCTCCTGACTACACATTCCAGCATACGAATCCCCCTTCTCTTTTACGTCCCGCCGCCCGCGGGCAT
>CAZPGD010000246.1:1397-2918 GCA_964585865.1 uncultured Hungatella sp.
CACATTCCAGCATACGAATCCCCCTTCTCTTTTACGTCCCGCCGCCCGCGGGCATTTTTCTGTCTGCCGCGGCCGGAAATCCGTTCGTCGAACCCTTTTATTCCAGCACGCTCTTATCCACATCGATGGCCCAGATCGTTCCGCCGCCTCCGCCGCCGGCGTTAAATCCGAGATAGAAATCGTCGCCGACGTGGAACAGGCTTTCCGCTTCCGTGTAATTGCCGGAAATGTAGTAAGCGCCCACATACTCTCCTTCCCAGTTATAGCAGATGAGGCTGTTGATGTCATACTGGACAAAATAGATATAATCATCGTCACAGTCGATATTCTGCTTCGTAAAACCGGTATCGACCCCGTGGAAGCGTTCCAGCGTGTTAAATTCCGCGTCCATAATCACAAAATCATACGTTTCCCGGATACCGGCTACATAGCAGTCGCGGGACTCGTTGTAGGCAAGCCCGTAGATCTTGTGCTCGATCTCAACGGTATCCGTTACCGTCAGGGTCTCCGGATCCACCAGCGTGATCCGGTAGGGGTTGTCATAGCAGTTTACCACCATCAGCAGTCCGGTCTTGCTGTTGTAGGTCACGTCATTGCCATGATCGAGAGGAAGCGCCTCGCTCTGCGCCACCACTTCCCAGGTGCTCATGTCGATCTTGGAAATCATGCCTTCCGAAGAATATTCTCCCGGCGTGTCGGTGGGCACCTTCTGGTTCTCCAGAATCGCGTAGGCATATTCCCCGTCCGTGCACGCGCCCTGGAAAACGGTAAACTTATCCACATTCTTTAACTGAAAACTGTAATTGTCATCTGTCAGGCTGGATACCTTGGCCTTGGGCGCGTAGGCGATGCCGTTCTCCACTTCGAAGATGGACGGATCCTTGTAATCGTAGGGAGGCTCCGTCTCCTCCGCAGTCGTCTCGGGAGCGGCCGTTGTCGTTTCCGGAGCGGCCGTCGTTGTTTCCGGCGCAGCCGTCGTTTCCGGAGCGGCTGTCGTCGTCTCGGGCGCCGCCGTCGTCTCCGAAGCGGACCCTCCGCCTCCCGCCGAGCAGCCCGCCGTAAGCAGCAGGACGCCCGCCGCAAGCAGCGCCGCGGTTCTTCTTTTCATAAAAACTCCTCCTGTCGCGATACAGGCGGGGCCGCGCACGGCAGCCCCGCCCACCGAAGCGTTCCGCTGCTTTCCCGGCCTCGGACCTTATGTCCGGTCAACTGCCGGTTCAGTTCGGGAACACAATCTTGGCCTGTTCTTTCAGGTATTCAACGCCTTCCTCCGGCGTCATGGACTTATCCTGGATCACGTAGGAGAACGCCTGCCCCAGGTACTTGTTCCACTCGCTCTGATACACGCTTTCGTTCACGTTGCCGCAGTATTCCAGCTGATCATACGCGATCTTGAACTCCGGCTGCTCTTTCCACAGATTCTGGATGATGTCGGTCTCGGTGGAAGTCTTGGTGATCGGCAGATAGCCGGTAGCCGCCGCGCGCTTCGCGCACAGGTCGTCGGAAAGCATAAACTTAACG
>CAZPGD010000247.1:0-2893 GCA_964585865.1 uncultured Hungatella sp.
AAATCCATAAGCAGCATGAAGATCCAGGAACCCATTGATTGAAACTCCTTTCGCGCCCCCTTATACGTTCCGGGCCGCATTCGCGGTACCATGACCGTGTGAAACGGGTTCTTTTTTGAAAAATTCCTTCGCGTTTCAGCACATGAGCCGCCTGCGTTTATTTTTCTATTGAATCATGGTACCCGCTTTACCCGCAAGACCCGCCGCGGCTTTTTCCGGGGAAGTGATAATCGCGCGCCGGTTGGAGCCGTTTTCGATGAAGTCCACACTGGCGGAGATTTTGGGCAGCATGGAGGCAAATTCGAATTGGCCCTGCTCGATATAGTTCCGCGCCTCGTCCAGACTCATCGTATGGATGGGACGCTCGCTGGCGGTTCCGTAGTTGAGGGTCACGTTGTCAACGGCGGTCAGGATCATCAGCACGTCGGCGTCAACCTCCTTGGCCAGCAGACCGGCGGCCAGATCCTTTTCAATGACGGCGCTGGCGCCTTTGAGCTGGGAACCCTGGACCATGACGGGAATGCCGCCGCCCCCGCAGGCGATCACGATCTGCCCCGCGTCCAAAAGAGTGCGGATCGCGTCGATTTCGACAATGGCCACCGGTTTGGGAGCCGCCACCATGCGCTGGTAGCCCTTGCCGGGAACCTGCCGGATGAAATTGCCTTTTTCCTCTTCGATCCGCGCTTCCCCGGCGGTGAGATAGCGTCCGATGGATTTGGCCGGAGTGTGGCTGGCTTCGTCATAGGGATCTACCGTAACCTGCGTGAGAATCGTGGATACCGGTTTATAGATGCCGCGTCGGATCAGTTCTGCCCGGATGGCGTTCTGCAGATCGTAGCCGATATAACCCTGGCTCATGGCGGAACAGACGGACATCGGCGCGGGGGTATAGCCCTCATGCTGACGACCGAATTCGTTCATGGCGGTATGGATCATGCCTACCTGGGGCGCGTTGGAGTGGACGACCGCGACCTGCCATCCCTCCTGAATGAAATCCGCGATAATGCGGGACATGCTGCGGGCCGCTTCCTTTTGTTCCGGGAGATTCGTTCCCAGGGCCTTGTGGCCCAGTGCCATAACCATGCGTTTCTTTGACATATCGACCCTTCCTGCCGCCGTTCGCGGCCGCTTCCGTTTTCCGGTCTCTTGCGATTTTCCTGCTGTTTTTGTTTTCGCAGTTTCTTATGATTTTCCTGCTGTTTTCGTTTTCGCAGTTTCTTATGATTTTCCTGTTGTTTTCGTTTTCGCAGTTTCTTCGGATTTCTCTGTTGTTTTCGTTTCGCTGTTTCTTTCGATTTCCCTACTGTTTCCGTTTTCCGGTCTCTGACGATTTTCTGCTGCTTCTGATTCCCTGTCTCTTCCGATTTCCTTGCCGTTTCCGTTTCCACGTCTCTGACGATTTTCTGCTGCTTCTGATTCCCTGTCCCTTCCGATTTTCTGCCGCTTCCGCTTCCCTGTTCCTTCCGATTTTCTGTTGCTTCCGCTTCCCTGTCCCTTCCGATTTCCCTGCTGTTCCGGTTCCCCCTATTTTTGACGATTTCTCTTCCGTTTTCGCGCCGAGACGGAGAGCGTCGCGAACTTTTGCGGCCGGTTCGGTGTTGGCCGGCGCGGAAACGTCCGCGAACGGCCGGTTCTTTCTTTCACTTTTAGAGAATCGTATATTTGCGTTGCAAATTTGTAAAGAATATTATAGTATATATAGGCGTGATATTGTCATTATAGTATCGCCGCGGGAAAAAAGCAACAGTAACGGTAAATAAAGGAAGTAACGGCAAAGGAAAGAACCGGTACCGGCAAGAGGAAACCGGTAACTGCAAAAGAAAGTACCCGTAACTGCAAAAGGAGGCGCGGAGAGTGCGGACCGTCTGGCGGCTGTTCTATCCGGTGGTGGTCTATGATATGCTGACAGCCATGATCTTTCTGCTCCGGCCGGACGCGGAGCCGCTGGCCGCGCAGGGAGTTTCGGCCGCCATTGCCGCTGCCATTCTTCTTCCGGCATACCTGGTGCCGCGGAACGGGACGGACGGTTCTTTACGGCGGAAAAGGATACGGGGGAATGGCCGTCTGACGTGTACCGGATTTCTCGCCTTGGCCGGTATTTCGGTCAGTCTGTGTCTTAACTGCCTGATCCTTGCGGGCAGGGCGGCCGGCCGGATACCGGATTATACCGAAGCGACCCGCCTGATTTATAATCCGCCGCTTTGGCGGCAGGTGCTTTGCGCCGGTTTCCTGATACCGGTGACGGAGGAACTGGTGTTCCGCGGGACCGGGTACGAGGCGCTGCGGGAGCGGTGGCCCTGGCCGGCTGCCGCCGCGATAACCGGCGCTTTATTCGGCTTGTACCACACGAACCCCGTGCAGGGGATATACGCGTTTTTGGTATCGTTCCTTCTGGTCTGGTGCCGGGAGCGCTGCGGGGGACTGTGGGCGGCTGTAACCGTCCATATTGCGGCGAACCTTGCGGCTATTGCGGGGGAGGCCGCCGGTCTGGGACGGTGCCGGGATATGGGAGTGCTGTTTGCCGTGGCCGCGGTGAGCGGAGGCGGTTTATGCGCCGCGATGTATGGGATATGGAGACGGGCCGGGAGCGGCCGGCAGGAGCGGGAGGAGATATCCTGAGCGCCGGAAGACCGGAGAAGCCGGGAACCGGCCGGGAAGCTATAAGTCAGCCGGAAATCAACCAATCGGGCGGAGGGGTGGAAAAACCGACGGGGCGGCCGAAAACCGCGAACCGACCGGGAAAACTGTGAGTCAGCCGAAATCCGGGAACCGGCGGGAAACCGGCAAAACAGCTTGGGGAATCAACGAATCGGCCGGGGAAGTTGGCAAACCGGCCGGGCCGGCGGCATTCGCAAATCGCGTCGCTCCCTATGGTCGCGCCGCTTTTTTGCTC
>CAZPGD010000248.1:0-2231 GCA_964585865.1 uncultured Hungatella sp.
TGCCGGTTCCGGGCGGGCCGACCAGCAGGATGCCCTTGGGCATGGAAGCACCGATCTCCCTGTATTTTCCGGGATTGTGAAGATAGTCCACAATCTCCTTTAGGTTCTCCTTGGCCTCATCCTCGCCCGCCACGTCGGAAAATTTGATCCCTTCCGCGGATTTTACATAAACTTTGGCGTTGCTCTTGCCCATGCCGAAGGACATGATGTTCCCTCCGTCCATCTTCTGCGACATTTTATGGGACATGAACTGGCCGATGGCGACAAAGATGAGGATCGGCAGCACCCAGCTGATCAGGATGCTGAGGAAGGGCGACATTGTTTCCACGATCTCGGCGGAAAATCTGGCGCCCGAATCATAGAGCCGTTCCGTCAGCGTAGGGTCATAGATAATGCCCGTTTTGTAAATAGTTTCTCCGTTCTTATCGGTGAAAAGGATCTGGTTATCCTGGATCTGGACCTCTCCGATCTCCTTCTTCTCGATCATGGACATGAATGTACCGTAATCGACTTCGTGGATCCGCCGCTGAGCCAGATACGGCGTCAACAGAAAATTGACCAGCATCAGGACGATCATGACGATGGTATAGTAAAAAATGAATGGTTTCTTCGGCTTTTTGTACTCTTCCATTTTGAAATCTCCTTTTTTGAATTTTTCTTTTCCGCTGCTGTTTCCTGATTGTTCTGCCGTTCCCTGTCAGTCCCGCGCTGTTCCGCGCCTGTTTTTCTGTTCCCCCGTCAGTTCTGCTGTTTTATGTCCCGCATCACGGACTCCGCGTAATTTACCGACGCCATGGCATCTTTGCAGTACCGGTCCGCCCCGATGCTTTCGGCGTATTCCTCCGTCAGCACCGCGCCGCCCACCATAACCTTGACCCAGGGCGCTTCCTTTCGCAGAAGCGCGATCGTGGCTTCCATGCTGGGGACCGTAGTCGTCATCAGCGCGCTGAGACCCACAAGCGGCACATGCCTTTTTACCGCTTCCGCCGCTATCGTTTCCGGCGGCACGTCCTTCCCCAGATCAATCACTTCAAAATCGTAATTTTCCAGCAGGACCTTAACAATGTTCTTGCCGATGTCGTGAATGTCGCCTTTTACGGTCGCCAGGATCAGTTCCCCCCTTTTCTGCCGGACTTCGCCGGTGCGCGCCATGCGGTCCTTGATCACTTCGAAGGCCGCCTTGGCCGCCTCGGCACTCATAAGCAGCTGGGGCAGGAAGATCACGCCCTTTTCAAAACCCTGTCCCACGTGATCGAGGGCCGGGATCATCTCTTCGTTAATCACGGAGAGCGAATCGCGCTGCTTGAGCAAATCCTCTGCCGCCTCCCGCGCGCCTTCCTTCAGACCGCGGATAATGCAGTCGCGCAGCGGCATCACGTCTCCCGGACGGGAAGAAGGCGCGGACGATCCAGCGGGCGCCGCCTGGCCGCCGTAAACCGAGATATATTCTCCGCACTGCGGATCCAGACCGGCCAGCGCACGGAAACTGTAATAGGCCCGCATCATCGCCTCGGAATTGGGATTAATGATCGCCGCGTTCAGCCCGTTCTGCATGGCCATGATGAAAAACGCGGCATTGATGTTCTCCCTCTGCGGCAGTCCGAAAGAAATATTGGACACGCCGAGGATCGTTTTCCCGTGAAGTTCGTCCCGCACTCTCCGCAGCGTTTCCAGCGTGGCGAGCGCCCCCCTGCTGTCGGCGCTGACCGTCAGGCAGAGCGCGTCGATCAGGATATCCTTGGGCGCGATCCCGTATTCCGCCGCCGTCCGGTAGATCTTTTCCGCGATCCGGACCCGGCCCTCCGCCGTCTCCGGTATGCCGGACTCGTCGAGTGTCAGCGCCACCGCCACGCCGCCGTATTTCTTCACGAGCGGGAATACGGCCCGCATGGATTCCTCTTTTCCGTTGACCGAATTAATCAGCGGCTTGCCGTTATAGATCCGCATGGCCCGTTCCATGGCCGTCACGTTCGAGGTGTCGATCTGAAGCGGAAGATCAAGGATGCTCTGCAGTTCCCGCACCACTTCCGTCATCATTTCCGCCTCATCGATCCCCGGCAGGCCCACATTCACATCGAGCACCTGCGCGCCGTGATCCTGCTGGACGACCCCTTCCCGGAGAATGTAATCCAGATCATGGTCCTTAAGCGCCTGCTTGAATTTCGATTTGCCCGTCGGATTAATACGTTCGCCGATCAGTACCGGCGAATCTCCGAACACCACTGCCTGCG
>CAZPGD010000248.1:2241-2892 GCA_964585865.1 uncultured Hungatella sp.
CCACCGTGCGGCCCTTCTCCTCCGGCAGCACCTGTTTCTTGCCGCGGCACCTGGCCGTCATTGCGGCAATGTGCTCCGGCGTCGTGCCGCAGCAGCCTCCCAGAACATTGGCCCCCATATCGGCGATCTCTTCCATGACGCGCGCAAATTCTTCCGCGTCGATATCGTAAACGGTCCGGCCCCCTTCGCTTCTGGGAAGACCCGCGTTGGGATTGACGATCACAGGCACGGACGCCACACGCAAAATATCGCACACGAGCGGTTTCATCTGGACCGGCCCGAGACCGCAGTTGATCCCCAGCGCACTCACGCCGAGACCCTCTAAAAGCGCCACGGCAGACTCCACGCTGCCGCCTGTCAGAAGCTTGCCCCCGCTGTCGAAGATCATCGTGGCAAATACAGGCAGGCCGCAGTTCTCTTTTGCCGCCAGAACCGCCGCCTTGGCCTCGTAGCAGTCGTTCATCGTTTCCACCAGTACGAAATCCGCCCCGGCTTCCGCGCCGTAAATCACGACTTCCTTATACAGATCATAGGCGTCCTCGAACGCAAGATCGCCCAACGGCTTTAAAAGTTTTCCGGTCGGCCCCAGATCGAGACCGATATATACCGGCCGCTCTTCCGCTCCCGCAGGGGCCGGCCGTTCTTCCACGG
>CAZPGD010000249.1:0-2890 GCA_964585865.1 uncultured Hungatella sp.
GCCTCGCGTATATCTATCCGTTCGAGCGCGTTTCCGACGGCGTGAGGGTGGGAAGTATTTCGCCCGGCGACCATAAGGGCGTTTCCATCCCCGTCCGGGTCCGTGGGGACATAAAGGAAGGGTATTACCATGTCAAGGTCGAGGTGCGTTCCGAAGGCGGCGACACCGAGCAATATTACGGCGAGGACTATGTCAATATCTGGGTAACGATGCCCGGCACGCAGGATACGGAAGAAGAACCCGCCAAGCAGATTAATTTCATTCTCGGCGAGGGCAACGCCACGCCCTATGGCATTTATCCGAACGTCATGAATTTCGCTTTCAACATGCGCAACGCCGGGTTGTCGGACGCGCTGGACGTGCGGGTGCAGATGGTTCTGGACAAGGATACGGAGGTATTTCCCTTCGATATCAACGACGGCAACTATGACAGAAGTTTTGAAAGGGTCGCGGCGGGAGAAACCGTGCAGCTGCCGTACAGCATGGCGATTCGCCAGGAGGCGTATTCCGGCTTCTATCCGATCAAGTTCAACATCAGCTACCGCGAATCGGCCACCGGCGATCTGATGACCCAGGAAAGCAGTTTCTGGGTGCGGATCAAAAATAAGGAGCGGCCGGGCACCCAGACCGAGTTCAACGAGAACAATAACAAGATGGCCAGGATCGTGGTGGACAGTTTCGAGACGGTACCGGAAAATATTATCGCCGGGGAAGCGTTTACGCTGATTCTGCGCATGAAAAACGCCTCTTCCGATATAAACGCCTCCAATATCCAGTTTACGCTGAAATCCGAGACGGGCGGCAGCAGCGGCAGCGGCGGCGCGACCGGCGGCGGGGCGGTCTTTACGACCCAGTCCGGCTCCTCTTCCTATGTGGTCAACTCCCTAAATCCCGGCGAGGTGTCGGAACTGACGCTGGAAATGCAGACCGCGGCCGGCATTGACCAGCGTACGTACAGTCTGGAGATCGAGGCCCTTTACGACAGCCCGGAATATAAGAACGCCAAATCGACTTCCGCGATCAATATTCCGGTCAAACAGATCGCCCGTCTGAATACGGGGACCATCGAGGTCATGCCGGCCAGCGTCGAGGTGGGGTCGGACAGCAATGTCATGTTCACCATCAACAACACCGGCAAAGTAATCCTCTACAACGTGACGGCGTCCTTCGAGGCGGATTCCATCACTCCCGCGGATCAGTACGTGGGCAATATCGAACCGGGGCAGAGCGGCAGCGTAGACACGATGCTGACTGCCGCCGCGCCGACCGCGGACGACGGCAAGGTAAAGATCCTCATAACCTACGAGAATGAATACGGCGAAGTGCAGGATCCGGTGGAAAAGGAACTGACGCTGTTCGTCACCGAACCCATGGTATTTGAGGAGGAAACGGGCGCGGAGGAGTTCGTGCCGGAAGAAGAGCCGTCTTCCGGTCCGGGATCCATGATTTATATCGGAATCGCGGCGGTTGCGGTCGCCGTGATCCTGATCGCGGCACTGGTCATAAAGAGAAAGAAGAAAAAGAAAGCTTCTGAAGAGGAGTCGGAGGATGAGGTTTATTGATCTGCTTTCCATGAGCGTCAACAACTTGAAAAGAAGGAAGCTGCGCACGTTTTTGACCGTACTCGGCGTCATGATCGGCACCACTTCCGTAGTCGTCATGGTCTCCCTGGGCATCGGGCTGAACAATCTGATGCTGGAGCAGTACGCGTCCTACGGCGAAATGACGATGATCCGGGTCTATGCCTTGAATAGTTTCAGTTCGGACGGATCCTCTTCGGAAGAAAACATGCTCACGGATGAGACGGCGGAGATTTTCGAGAAGATTCCGCATGTAACGGCGGTGTCCCCCTATCTGCCGGTCAACGTGATCCTTAAACAGGGCGTGTATGAGACCAATACGCAGATTGTCGGCATGTCCAGGGACGCGCTGGAGATGATTCCTCTGGGAGAGGGACAACTGCCGGATGAAAACAGCAAGACGCTGGAATTCATCTACGGTAACGGCGTGATCCGGTGGTTCGAGAATACCAAGACGAGAAAGGATTTCTATGAGACGGGGGAATTGCCGGACATAGACTATATGAACCGGCCGATGTTCGTCATTTTCGATACCAACGCGTATTATCAGAGCCAGGACGCGTCCTCGGACGTGAAGCCGCCGAAAAAATATATTGTTCCCACGGCCGGTGTGGTGGAAGGAGCGGTCGATGAGTATAACAACTATTCCTATGACATATACGCGGACGTGGAACTGTTAAAGGCGCAGCTTAAGCAGATTTTCCGCAAGAACCCGATCCCGGGACAGCCGGTGAACAGCAAGGGGAAACCGTACCCCTATTTCGTCTATCAGCAGTTCGTCATCTATGTGGATAGTATGGAAAATGTGATGGACGTCCAGAACCGTCTGACGGAAATGGGCTATGAGGCGACGAGCCAGATGGAGTGGGTCGAGCAGGCCCAGCAGACGTACGGGATCGTCCAGCTGGTGCTGGGCGGCATCGGCGCCGTCTCCCTGTTCGTGGCGGCGATCGGCATCGCCAATACGATGATGATGTCCATCTACGAGAGAACGAAGGAGATCGGCGTGATCAAGGTGCTGGGATGCGATATGCGCAATATCCAGGCCATGTTCCTGATCGAGTCCGGCTTCATCGGATTTATGGGCGGGACGGCCGGTCTGCTTATCAGCTACGCGGTGAGTTTCGTCATGAACCGTTTGCTGGGGCTGGGGCAGATGATGACGGGGACGGGCGGAGATATTTCCAGGATCCCCCCCTGGCTGGCGCTTTTCGCCGTGGTGTTCGCGATTCTCATAGGCATGGCGGCCGGATTTTTCCCGTCGCTCAGGGCAATGCGCCTGAGCCCGCTGGCGGCGATCCGCACCGAGT
>CAZPGD010000250.1:0-2876 GCA_964585865.1 uncultured Hungatella sp.
GGAGGCGGACCGTTTTATGGAAGGGCTTTCAAGAAAAGCGATCCTCGGGAAATCCCTGGCGCGTTTCGGCTATATTCTGGTGGCCGACAATCTGGAAGAGGCGATCGACGCGGTCAATGAGATCGCTTCCGAACATCTGGAAATCATGACGGCGAATCCTTTCGAGGTCATGACGAAGATCCGCAACGCGGGCGCCATTTTCATCGGAGATTACAGTTCCGAGCCGCTGGGGGACTATTTCGCGGGACCGAACCATGTGCTGCCCACCAACGGAACGGCGAAATTTTTCTCGCCGCTGGGGGTGGACGATTTTATCAAGAAATCCAGCGTGATCTATTATTCCAAAGAAGCCCTTGAGCCGGTCAGCCGGGACATCATCACCTTCGCGGAGGCCGAGCAGCTGACCGCCCACGCGAACTCGATCCGCGTGCGGTTTGAGGAGGAATAAAACGCGAACTCGAACCGCGCGGGTTGAAGCGGAGGAAAACGCGAACTCGATTCGTGCGAGGTTGAAGCGGAGGAAAACGCGAACTCGATCCGCGTGCGGTTCGAAGAGGGAAAAAATACGGAGGGAGGCGGCAGCATGAGCGATGCGGCAAGAAAGGCGTCCGTAGAACGGAACACAAAGGAGACGCGGATTTGCGTCACGTTTGATCTGGACGGCGGAGGCCGTTCCGACATCCGTACCGGCATCGGATTTTTCGATCATATGCTGGACAGTTTCGCCCGGCACGGCCTGTTTGATCTGACGGTCCGCGCGGAAGGGGATCTGAATGTGGACACACACCATACCGTCGAGGACACGGGAATCGTTCTGGGAAGGGCGATCCGCGAAGCGGTTGGGGACAAGCGCGGTATCCCGCGTTTCGGGACGAAGATCCTGCCGATGGACGACGCGCTGGTGCTCTGCGCCATTGATTTAAGCGGGCGCCCCTATCTGGCGTATGACCTGAGGCCGGAGAGCGGGAAAGTGGGCGGACTGGAAACGGAAACGGTGCGGGAATTTTTCTATGCCGTGTCGTACAGCGCGGAGATGAACCTGCATTTGCGCCAGATCAGCGGCTGTAACAGTCATCATATTATCGAGGCGGCTTTTAAGTCGTTTGCCAGGGCCCTGGACGAGGCTACCCGCACGGACGGGCGGATAAACGGTGTCCTGTCTACAAAAGGGAGCCTCTGATGGATACGGGCGAACGCACGCACGGTACACGGTTGTAACGGAACAATGGAAGAGTAATGGAAGAGAAAACGAATGTAATGCGCATACTGGAGCAGAAAAAAATCCCTTACGGGAGCCATACCTATTCCCCGGACGGCGGCATCAGCGGCGTCGAAGTGGCGAAGGCCCTGGGAAAGGACGCGGATCATGTCTTTAAGACCCTCGTGACGGCGGGGAAATCGGGACAGCACTATGTGTTTGTCATTCCCGTGGCCCGGGAACTGGATCTAAAAAAAGCGGCCGGGGCCGTGGGGGAGAAATCCGTCGGGATGGTAAAATCCAGGGATCTGCTGCCGCTGACCGGATACATCCACGGCGGCTGTTCCCCCATCGGGATGAAGAAATTTTTCCGCACGACGATCCATGAGAGTGTCCTGGAATGTGAGACCTTCTGTTTCAGCGCCGGCAAGATCGGCTTCCAGGTGGAAGTATCCCCCGGGGATCTCGCGAAGGTGATCCGCTACGGGACGGCGGATCTGGTCGCGGACTGAGGACGGGCGGGAAAACAGGGTTTGACGCAGTCCGCGGCGGAAATCCGGTTCCCGCACGTCACGCGGCGGGTAAAGCGGATTTTGGCACAGCCGGCGGAAACAAATTCTGCGCGGCATACGGCGGAAAACCGCGGTCAACAAAAGGAGAGAACGATGCAGTTATACCCGGCAATCGATATCAGGGACGGCAAATGCGTCCGTCTTACCCAGGGAAAATTTGACCAAACGAAGGTTTATGCCGACTCGCCGTCCGAGATGGCCCGGCTCTGGGAGTCCATGGGCGCGACTTTTTTGCATCTGGTGGATCTGGACGGCGCACTTGCGGGGCGTTCGGTCAATGAGCCGGCGATCCGCGCCGTCGCGGAAGCGGTAGAAATTCCGATCCAGCTTGGCGGCGGGATCCGCAGCCGCCGGACCGTGGCGGATATGCTCAACATGGGCATCCGCCGGGTAATCATCGGCACGAAGGCCGTGGAGGATCCGGAATTCATCCGGGATCTGATACGGGAATTCGGACCGGAACGGATCGTGGCCGGAGTAGATGCCCGGGACGGACTGGCGGCCGTCGAGGGCTGGGAAAAAGTCAGTTCCCTGACGGCCGCGGAGATATGCGCGCGGATGGCCGCCTGCGGCGTGCGGCACATCGTCTATACGGATATCTCCCGGGACGGGATGCTTGCGGGTCCGAATGTGGCCGCCGTCAGGCAGCTGACCGAAGAGACCGGCCTGGACATTATTGCCTCGGGCGGTGTTTCCTCGTCCGGCGACCTGGAAGAACTGTACCGGAGCGGCGTGCGGGGCGCCATCATCGGCAAGGCTTTATATGAGGGCCGTATCGACCTGGCGGACGCCGTGAAGCGGTTCGAACAAAAGGAAAAGACGGAGAAACAGGCGGAAACAGATAAGACGGAGAAATAATCGGTATGGAAAAGAAAAAACTGATACCGGCTTTCGGATGTAAAAACGGTATGGCCGTTTCCCTGCGTGGCAGCGGCGAAAGCCGCGTGTGGAAGGGTTCGGAGGCGGACGGCGGGTATGACAACCGCGGGTATGACGGTTCGGGGGCAGGCAGGTGTGATGGTTCTGCGGCAGACGACGTCGAAAGCCTTACGCGGGACGTCCCGGCATTGTGCCGCTTTTACGGGGAGAACGGAGCCGACGGGCTG
>CAZPGD010000251.1:0-2090 GCA_964585865.1 uncultured Hungatella sp.
CACGATCCCGCTGCTCATCCAGTGGCTCTCCGACGGCATGAGCATGGGAAGCGCGGCGGCTTTTATGATCACCGGGCCGTCCACAAAGATCACCAATCTCGGGGCGTTGAAAATCGTGCTTGGAATCAAACGGTTTTTGCTCTATCTCGCGTTTGTGATGTTTTTTTCTTTGGCAACCGGACTTCTCGTAAATCTGGTCGTGTAATGACGACAGGGACATTTCCATTCGTGGTTTACCGGGACATTATCACGCGGTTCAGGGTCCGTTTTTTTGTATAAAATGGATACTTGTATTTCCGGTGCGGCGGGTATATAATGTGTGCCGGACATCCGGCGGGCAGGGGTTGCCCGGCGGTTCGGATGTTCCGCGGGTATGGGAACCGGGGTGTGATTGTACGGTGTGTTTTGCAAGGAAGTGACCGGTATGTTTTTGCTTATATTTGCCGTGTGGCTGATTCTGAACGGGAAGGTGACGGCCGAAATCTGCGTCATCGGCCTGCTTCTGTCTTCCGCGCTTTTTTTATTTATGTGCAAATTTATGGATTACAGCGTGAAGAAGGAGCTTCTGGTGTTTCAGCTGGCGCCGTCCTTTATCCGCTATCTCTGGGTGCTGGTGCAGGAAATCGTGAAGGCCAATATGACGGTGGTAGGCATCATTCTTTCCCCCGACATGGAGCCGGAGCCGGCTTTCGCCTATTTTGACACGGATCTGAAATCGGAAATTTCAAAGGCGGTCCTGGCGGATTCCATTACGCTGACGCCGGGCACGCTTACCGTGTCCGTGGAGGGGAACCATTTCTGCGTCCACTGTCTGGATAAATCGCTGGCGGAGGGACTGGACGATTCGGTGTTTGTAAAACTGCTTAAGGAAATGGAAGAAAAGGGGGCGGCTATCCGATGATCCGGCAGGCGTATCAGCTTCTTCTTATTGCGGCCATGATCCTTCTGGGCATCCTGATCATTATCAGTATCATTCGCTCCGTACTGGGGCCGGGGATCTCCGACCGCATCATTGCCGTCAATATGATCGGCACCATCATTATCATGCTGATCGCCATTCTCTCCCTGTATCTGGGGGAAAGCTACCTGGTGGACGTGTGCCTGATCTACGCGCTGATCAGTTTTCTGGGCGTGGTGGTGCTGTGCAAGGTTTATACGGGCGTCTATCTCCAGAAAAAGAATCTGAAGGCGAACCTGTCCGCGGTGGAGGACAACCTGCTCCATCAGGAGGAAGCGGTTGTGGAAGATATTGCGGAGGGAGAAAACCCCGCGGACGCCGCGGCCGCTGAGGAAGGAGCGGCGCGGATAAAGGCTGTGTCCGGAAACGGGCGGCCGCCGTCGGCAGGAGGCGCGGACGCGGGATGTGCCGGAGGGAAAGGGGAAGGCCCCGGTGGCGCCGCGGCCGCGGGCGAAGACCGCGCCGATGGAAGGGAGGGTTCCGTATGACATGGGAATGGATCCGCTTTTTTATCGCGGCGGGACTGCTGGTAACGGGCCTTGTCTTTGAAATCCTGGCGGGGGTCGGCGTCAACCCTTTCAAGAAGGCACTCAACCGGATGCACGCGGCGGCTCTGGGAGATACGCTGGGGATCCTGTTTGTGTTCCTGGGACTGATCGTCATGCGGGGATTCTCCATGGATTCCCTGAAACTGCTGCTGGTTATCCTGTTCTTCTGGCTGGCGTCGCCGGTTTCCGGCCATATGATCAGCCGCCTGGAGGCCATGACCAACCAGAATCTGGGGGAAATTACGGTTATTCATCTTAAATCCGGCGGGAAGAACGGAAAGCGGGACGCGGCGGATTCGGCAGGAGGCGCCGGGCCGGAGACGGAAACCGGCGTCGGAGCAGAAGCGAAAACCGCCGCCAAACGGGGAGCAAAAGTTGCCACCGGGCCGGAAGCAGAAGCCGTCGCCGAACCGGAAGCGGAAGCTGCTGTCGGACCGGAAGCGGAAGCAAAAGCCGCCGAAGCGGAAGCGGGAACCGGCGTCGGAGCGGAAGCGAAAACCGCTGCCAAATCGGGAGCTGAAACCGCCGAACCGGAAGCGAAAACCGCCGCCGAACCGGAAGCAGCCCACTCCGAAAGCCGGGAG
>CAZPGD010000251.1:2100-2866 GCA_964585865.1 uncultured Hungatella sp.
CTGCCAAACCGGGAGCTGAAACCGCCGCCGGGCCGGAAGCAGAAGCCGTCGCCGAACCGGAAGCGGCCCACTCCAAAGGCCGGGAGAAAGCCCCGGCAGGCGATGAGGGAAATCTTTCCCGGGAAACGGAGCCGGGAGAAGGAGATAGGAAAGGGGTGCGAAAAAATGAAAATATTTGAAGTATTGCTGCTGCTTGGCCTGATCGTATGCGCGATCTCCGTGGCGGTGGTCCGGGATCTGCTGACGTCGATCATTATTTTCATGTCCTACAGCCTGATCATGTGCGTAATCTGGGTCCTTTTGCAGTCGCCCGATCTGGCCATCACGGAAGCGGCCGTCGGGGCCGGAGTCACCAGTATCCTGTTCTTTGTGACGCTGAAAAAGATCCAC
Source organism: uncultured Hungatella sp. (assembly GCA_964585865.1). GTDB lineage: Bacteria > Bacillota > Clostridia > Lachnospirales > Lachnospiraceae > UBA3402. The sequence goes on from CAZPGD010000251.1 coordinate 2,491, forward strand.
GCGATCCGCAGGGAGGATCGGGATGAGCAGGCGTAGGGAAAATTATGAGAACAGCCGCTATTATAAATGGAAGCGGTGGATGGAGGGCGAGACGGACCTCTTAGACGGCGTCATGGACGTCCGGGTACCGGAGGAACGTCCGAAGGAGCAGCCGCCCGCGTCCGGCGGAGCGGAAATATGGCCGCAGAAGCAGGAGCGCGTCCATACGCTGAAGGACGTAAAACGCGCAACGGGTCCCGAAACCTATGAAAGACTCCAGGGAGAGGGACTCAGGCGGTTCCGGCGGCTTTATCAGGTGATGTCGGTTCTTCTGTGCGTCGGGATTATCTGGGTCTTTTTGTGGACGGTCCTCTACCTGCCGGAATTCGGCAGCGCG
>CAZPGD010000252.1:0-2845 GCA_964585865.1 uncultured Hungatella sp.
AGGACCGGGAGACGCCGGTATTGAAGAAACGTCTGCTCGCGTCTCTGGGATTCTGGATCGTTCTCATGTATATGTCCATGGGGCACATGATGTGGGGCTGGCCGCTTCCTTCCTTTTTTAACGGCAATCATGTGGCGATGGGGCTGGCGCAGCTGCTTCTCACGGTCGCCATCATGGTCATCAATCAGAAATTTTTTATCAGCGGTTTCAGAAGCCTGTGGCACCGCGCTCCCAATATGGACACGCTGGTGGCGCTCGGTTCGGCGGCCGCTTTCGGTTACAGCACCTACGCGCTCTTTGCCATGACCGGGGCGCAGGCCCGTGGCGATATGGCGGGCGTGATGGCTTGGATGGACGAGTTCTATTTTGAGTCCGCGGGCACGATCCTGACGCTGATTACGGTGGGCAAAATGCTGGAGGCCCGTTCGAAAGGCAAAACGACGGATGCCCTGAAAAGCCTGATGAAGCTGGCTCCGAAGACGGCCGTGATCGTGCGGGACGGCGTGGAAACGGAAGTTCCCGTCGATCAGGTGATGAAGGATGATATTTTCGTGGTGCGCCCCGGCGAAAATATTCCGGTAGACGGCGTCGTGATCGAGGGCAGCAGCGCGGTCAATGAGGCGGCCCTGACCGGGGAAAGTATTCCGGCGGATAAAGTTCCCGGCGACCAGGTCTCGGCGGCCACGGTGAACCAGTCCGGATTTATCCGCTGCCGGGCGCTGCGGGTCGGGGAAGACACGACTTTGTCCCAGATTATCCGCATGGTCAGCGACGCGGCGGCGACCAAGGCGCCCATCGCCAAGGTGGCGGACCGCGTATCCGGCGTATTTGTCCCGGCGGTGATCGCCATCGCGGCCGTGACGGTGCTGATCTGGCTGATTGCCGGGCAGGGGGCGGGCTTCGCTCTGGCAAGAGGGATTTCGGTGCTTGTTATCAGCTGTCCCTGCGCCCTGGGTCTGGCGACGCCGGTCGCCATTATGGTGGGCAGCGGCATGGGGGCGAAGCACGGCGTTCTGTTCAAGACAGCCGCGTCCTTGGAAGAGGCCGGGAAAATGGAGATCGTGGCTCTTGACAAAACGGGCACCATCACGAGCGGAGAGCCGAAAGTGACGGATATCCTTCCGTCGGAGGGCGTGACGGAGACGGAACTTTTGTCCATGGCCTGCGCGCTGGAGAAAAAAAGCGAGCACCCGCTGGCAAAAGCGATCCTCGCCGCGGCCGGGGAAAAGGGAATTCCGGCCGGGGAAGTCACGGAGTTCCAGGCCATGCCGGGCAACGGCCTGACGGCCCGGCTGGGCGAGAGCCGGCTCAGCGGCGGGAATCTGGCGTTCATTTCCCGGCAGCTGCAGACCGCGGCCGGCGGCCGGGAGGCCGTGCTCGGCGGAGAGACCGCGGAAACGACGGACGGCCGGGAAGCCGTGCCCGGCGGAGAGGCCGGGAAAGCGGCTGACGGCCGTGAAGCCTTGCCCGGCGGAGAGACCGGGAAAGTGGCGGACTGCCGTGAAGCTGTGTCCGTCGGAGAGGCCGAGGAAGCGACTGACGCGCGGGCGGCTGTATGTGCCGGCAAAGCCGAGGAGGCTACTGACGCGCAGGCGGCGGAAGATCCCCTTTCGGCGCTTAGCCGCCAGGCGGAGAGACTGGCGGAGGAAGGCAAGACGCCCCTCTATTTCAGCCGGGACGGCCGGCTCATCGGGATTATTGCCGTGGCGGACGTTATCAAGGAAGACAGTCCGGCGGCCGTTCGGGAATTGCGGAACATGGGGATCCGTGTGGTCATGCTGACCGGGGATAACGAGCGGACCGCCCGCGCTGTCGGCAGGCAGGCGGGGGTAGATGAAGTAATCGCGGGCGTTCTCCCGGACGGGAAGGAGAGCGTGATCCGCACTTTGAAGGAAAAGGGCAAGGTGGCCATGGTGGGGGACGGCATCAACGACGCGCCCGCCCTGACACGCGCGGACGTCGGCATTGCCATCGGGGCCGGGACGGATGTCGCCATCGACGCGGCCGATATTGTTCTGATGAAGAGCCGTTTAAGCGATGTGCCGGCGGCCATCCGCCTGAGCCGGGCGACTTTGCGCAACATCCACCAGAACCTGTTCTGGGCGTTTTTCTACAATGTGATCGGCATACCGCTGGCCGCCGGTCTGTGGTACCCGCTGTTCGGGCTGAAGCTGAATCCCATGTTCGGAGCCGCGGCAATGAGCCTGTCCAGCTTCTGTGTCGTTACCAATGCGCTGCGGCTGAACCTGTTCGACATGAACAGCCCGGCAAAGGATAAAAAAATCAAGCAAAAAAAGAAAAAGAAGGAGGAACAAGGCATGACAAGGACCATGAAGATCGAAGGAATGATGTGCGCGCACTGCGAGGCCACGGTAAAAAAGGCCCTCGAGGCCATTCCCCAGGTAAGCGCCGCCGACGTCAGCCACGAGAAGGGAACGGCCGTCGTGACGCTTTCGGGGGAGGTTGACGACGCGGTGCTTAAGAAAGCCGTGGAGGATCAGGATTATACGGTGTCGGCCGTTCTGTAAAATACCGCGGATGTCCGCGGGGACGGAAGCGTATCCGGATAGCAGGAAATTCCGTCGTGACGAGAAATTCGTGCGGCGCCCGGTCGATCGGATCGGGCTGACAGGCGTATCCGGATGGCAGGAAATACCGCCATGACGAGGGTTATGGAAATCGCGAGGTTTGCCGTAGCCCTCGTTTTATAAGCGGAAAGACGGTAGAACTCTTTTTGTCAGATGCCCTTTTCAGAGAGTATGAAAGTTTTTCTGTAAATGCAAATCCTAATCCCCCCCCAGCTATGCCGTGGAGAATGGAGTTGGCTGCTCGATTCCTTATAGCG
>CAZPGD010000253.1:0-2811 GCA_964585865.1 uncultured Hungatella sp.
CGGAGCTGAGGCGGGGAGTTTTGCTTCAAGGATCGGAGGCGCTGATGTGTGCCTCACATAGCGGAGGCGCGGCGCACCCGCGGACGGCCCTCCCCTGTAACCGAATGACGCGGGGCCGGGACGGCGGCGATCCGTCCCGGCCGGCAAAGTTGAGATGGGGTGTATCATTGTGAAGAAAAAAAGAAACGCGGAAGCATTTTTATTTACCGTACCGGCGCTTCTCTTTCTGGGCATTTTTGTATTTTATCCGCTGATCCGGAACGTGATTTACAGCTTTCAGTCCTTTACCCTGTCCTCCGTCGAAAAAGAATGGGCGGGGTTAAAGAATTATCAGACTTTGCTGTCGGACAAGATTATTCTCACCAGTATCGGGAACAATGTGCGCTACGCCGTGATTTCCATTATCGTCCAGGTGGGATTCGGCCTGGTCCTGGCGGCCGTCCTGGAGGACGTGGCGTTCCGCAGGGCGGCCCCGGTGCTGAGGAGTGTCTATTTTATTCCCACGATCCTCTCCATGACGGTTGTCTGCCTGCTGTTTGAATTCATTTACAATCCGCAGATGGGACTGCTTAACAGCTTTCTGAAGCTCGCGGGTCTGGACAATCTGACGAGAGTGTGGCTGGGGTCGAAGAAAACGGCCATGTACGCGGTGATTGCCGTGTCCCAGTGGCAGAGTACCGGATACATCGCGATGCTGTTCATCGTGGCGATCCAGAAGATTCCGAGAGAATTATACGAGGCGGACGAGGTGGACGGGGCCGGCAAGATCAAGAGATTTTTCTATATCACGGTGCCGCAGGTCAGGCAGATGTTCTTCGTGACCATGATCCTGACGGTTTCCGGGGCGTTTACGGTGTTCAATGAGCCGTACATCCTTACCGGGGGCGGGCCGGGCACGGCGACGATGGTTCTGTCGCTGCATATGTACCAGACCGGATTTATCAAGAATAACATGGGCTACGCGTCCGCGATCGCGCTGCTGATTTTCGTAATCACGGCAGCCCTGTCTTCGGTTCAGTTTTTCGGTTTCGGGAAAAAGGAGGAGGACGCATGAGAAAGACGAACGGTAAAAAACGCCGGAAATACGGTCCCGGCGAGGCGGTCTGGGCGGTGATCCTGCTCCTTTTGGCAGTGCTGATCCTGTACCCGCTTTTCTGGATCATCATGTCTTCGTTTAAGGATTATCAGGGAATCTACGGAGACGTGTGGGGGCTCCCGAAGGTCTGGCACCCGGAGAATTACCTGACCGCGTGGAATAAAGGCATTTCCCGGTATTTCTTAAACAGCACCGTCGTGACCCTGGCGGCCATCGCGGGCGTGTCGCTTCTGTCGACGTTCGCGGCTTTCGGCGTCTGTCAGATGTCGGGCCGGCTCGGCAGCGTGATTTTTCTGCTCTGCATGTGCGGGCTTCTGCTGGCGCCCCAGGTATGTGTGCTGCCGCTGTTCATGCTTTTGACGAAACTCCGCCTTCGCAATACCCTGTGGGCGATGATCCTGCCCTATATCGCGTTCCGTCTGCCGGTGTCCGTCATGATGGTCCGCGCGTTCTTCGTGGGGATTTCCAAGGAGCTGGAGGAAGCGGCGATCATTGACGGCGCGACTTTGTTCGGGATTTACCGGCATATCTATCTGCCGCTGTCGAAGCCGATCCTGGCGACGGTGGTGGTCATGACCGCGTACTACGGCTGGAACGAATTCATGTTCGCCACGATTTTCGTGGACAGTTCCGCGATCCGTACGATTCCCGTCGGTCTGATGGTGTTCCGCGACGGCCTGATGACGGAATGGGGCGTGGTTATGGCGGGAATGGTGATTGCGTGTCTGCCCATTACCGTGTTATTCTTATTCATGCAGAAAAGTTTTGTCCGGGGTATGGCTTCCGGTTCGGTGAAAGGATAGTGCAATATGAAACTGATCGCGATAGGGGACAATGTGACAGACTGCTATGTGGACGAGGGAGTGTATTTTCCCGGCGGCAACGCGGTCAACGTGGCGGTGAACTGCAGGAAGAACGGGGCGGAGAAGGTCGGCTACATCGGCATTTTCGGCGACGACGACAAGGCCGCGTACATCCGGCAGTGCCTGGAGGAGGAGGGTGTCAGCTGCGCCCGCAGCCGCAGGGTGTACGCCCATACGGCGCAGCCGCGGGTATATCTGCGGGACGGCGACCGGGTATTCGGCGCCGGGCCGCGGGACAGCTGTCAGCATCTGTTTTCCATCCGGCTGACGGAGGAGGATCTGGAAATGATCCGGGAATACGATATCTGCCACACAAGCTGTTATTCCGGTCTGGAACATGAACTGCCGCGGCTGGCGGAAGTCTGCCGGGTATCGTTTGATTTCTCCGACCGCCGGGAAACGGAGTATCTGCGCCGTACCTGTCCCTGGCTGCGGTTTGCCTTTTTCTCCGGGGCCGATCTGCCGGAGGAGGCGTGCGTCGAATTGATCCGCCAGGCATGTGATCTGGGCGCCGGGATCGCGGGGATCACCCGCGGGAGCCGGGGCGCCGTTTTCTGCGACGGGAAGGAACTGTACCGCCAGAACGTGAAGCGGGTGGAGGCGGTCGATACCATGGGGGCCGGGGACAGCTTTATCGCCGGTTTCCTGACGGCTTACGGAGACGGAAAAGGGCTGCGGGAAGCCCTCGGGTACGCGGCGGAGCGAGCGGCGCTGACCTGCCTGATCCGCGGCGGGTTCGGGCATCCGCACGGTATGTAGCGGTTGGCGGCTTCGCCGCGGCGGAGCGGGGGCTGTCGACTTGCGATTGTCCGGCCGGAATGGGTTTTCATGTTGGTTTGACATCTCGCGGTG
>CAZPGD010000254.1:0-2801 GCA_964585865.1 uncultured Hungatella sp.
GCCTTTCCATCGTGAACGCGATCGTGAAGCTGCACGGCGGCGAGGTGATCGCTTCCTGCGGCGGAGGAAAAACGGTGTTTACGGTGGTGCTTCCAAGAAAATGACGGGGGCGAGCGGCCGTTTTTCCCATCACGTAAGATTTTGTTTAGATTTCCGTGTTAAATTCATCGTTATGAGGCTGACGAAAGAGAAGGCCGCAGAGAGGAGAATGAACACGGCATGAAACAATTTTTCAGGAACCTTGGGTATAAGTTTCAGGCATTCATGCAGGGCCGCTACGGAATGGACGAATTGTCCTATTTTCTTTCCATCGCCGGGCTGGTCCTTGTTTTGCTGTCCGGCCTGTTCCGCCCGCTTTCCTTTTTGTATTTTCTGGCGCTGGCGATGCTGGTCTGGTCTTGGTACCGGAGTTTTTCAAGGAATATTTATAAGCGGCAGCAGGAGCGCGGCAAATACCTGGAGATCCGGGAAAGGTGCAGGAAAAGGGTCACGCTCCGGAAAAATATGTGGCGGGACCGCAAGACCCACCGCTATTACAAGTGCCCGAACTGCGGCGCCTATGTCCGGATCCCGAAGCCGGGGAAGGGCAAGAATATTATGATTACCTGCCACAGGTGCCATAACAGTTTTAACAAGCGCACGTAAGGAGAAACGCCATGATAGACGATCCCTATAAAGTGCTGGGGCTTTCTCCCGGCGCTTCGCCGGAGGAGATCAAGAAAGCCTACCGGAAGAAAGCAAAAGAATACCACCCGGATCTGCACCCCAATGATCCGGGCGCCGCGCAGAAAATGAATGAGGTGAATGAGGCGTACGACATGCTCCAGCACCCGGAGAAATACAAGGCGCGGCGCGAGCAGGAAGCGGCCCGGAAACAGCAGAGCGGTCAATACGCAGGTTACGGCGGTTACGACGGTCAGACAGGTTACGGCGGTCGGGGCGGCTCCGGCAGCCAGGGAGGTTACGGAGGTTACAACCAGCAGTCAGGCGGTTCCGGCGACTATGGCGGCTGGACCAGCGATTTCGGCGGCTTTGATTTCGGCGATATTTTCGGTTTCGGTTCCACGCGCTACGACACGACGCCGAAGCCACAGGCGGGGGATTCCACCGAACTGGTGCAGGCCATCCGGGCCGTACAGAACAGGCGTTACGCGGACGCGATCAACATTCTGTCCAATATGACAAGCGCGTACCGGAACGACCGCTGGTATTACGTCAGCGCCGCCGCCTATATGGGAAACGGCGAACTGTCCCGCGCCCAGGACATGATCGAGCGCGCGATTCAAATGAATACAAACAATCAGATGTACCGGCAGTTCCGGCAGGAAATCCTGCAGCAGGCGCGGGGCGAGACGGGGTCGTATAATTCCGGCGGCAGCGTCTCCCCGTTTGGGTTCCTCTGGAAATTTCTTCTCGGCATGATGGTTTTCCAGCTGGTGATGCGGCTCCTGATGATGCTGCTGGGATATCCGATTTTCTTCTGAGAAAGCCGCGGCAGGGGAAGCCGAACTGCTCCGGCCGAGAGGAGCGCGACGCTGCGGAACCATGTGCGCCGGGCGCGATTGCCGGTTTGCCGGGGAATCCCCGATGGCCGGGCGGGTCCTGCGAAACCGGTATGCCGGATATCCCTGACAGCCGGGCGCGGCCCTGATGAACGGGCGTGCCGGGTATCTCTGCCAGCCGGTCGCGGTCCTGCGGAACCGCGGGCCGGCAAACAGACCGTATTTGCGCAATTTGTTTTAATCGGAAAAGAGGCGAAACCGCGTGCGCGGGCCGCGCCGGCGGCGTACGCGGATTTCGGGAAAGGAGTTTGAACAGTATGAGCAGAACTATCGGGATCGACCTGGGGACCACCAACAGCTGTGTTGCCGTCGTGGAAGGAGGGAGCCCGGTCATTATCCCCAATGAGCGGGGCGGCAGGACCACGCCGAGCGTCGTCGCTTTTACAAAGGAAGGGGAGCGTCTCGTGGGGGAGACGGCGGTTCGCCAGTCCGTCACCAACAGCGCGCGGACCATCAGTTCCGTAAAGCGCCATATGGGCACGGACTGGCGGTTCACGGTGGACGGCAAGGCGTACTCGCCTCAGGAGATCAGTTCCATTATTCTCGCGAAGCTGAAAAAGGACGCGGAAAATTATCTGGGAGAGCCGGTCACGAACGCCGTGATCACGGTTCCCGCGTATTTCAACGATATGCAGCGGCAGGCGACCAAGGACGCGGGACGCATCGCCGGGCTCAATGTGCTGCGCATTATCAATGAGCCGACCAGCGCGGCGCTGGCCTACGGCCTGGACAACGGCACCCCGCAGAAGATCATGGTCTACGACCTGGGCGGCGGCACGTTTGACGTCTCCGTCATTGAGATCGGCGACGGCGTGATCGAGGTGCTGGCCACCAACGGCGACAACCATCTGGGCGGCGACGATTTTGATGAGCGGATCGTGCGTTTTCTGGCGGATATCATCAAAAAACAGTACCGGGCGGACATAACGCGCGATCCCGCGGCCTTGCAGCGGGTGAAGGAAGCGTCGGAAAAGGCGAAGAAGGAACTTTCCTCCGCCCAGTCCGCCTACATCGTTCTGCCGTATTTGTCGGTCGGCGGGGCGGGGCCGGTCAATTTTGAATATACGCTGACGCGGGCAAAATTCGACGAACTGACGCGGGATTTGGTGGATCGGACCGAAATCCCGGTGCGAAACGCGCTGACGGACGCCGGCATCGCGGCGTCGGAACTGGGCCGGGTCCTTCTGGTGGGCGGTTCCACGCGGATCCCGGCCGTCCAGGAGAAGGTGCGGCAGCTGA
>CAZPGD010000255.1:0-2783 GCA_964585865.1 uncultured Hungatella sp.
ATTCATTCTGCTTCGGCACGGAGCAGGCTTTCCGGATCGTGAGCGCGGCCGCGGAAACCATGATTTTATTGACTTTCCTTGCTTTTTGAGGACATACGGAAACGCAGCGCATACAGGAAATGCATTTCTTTCCGTCCGTTTTCCCGGGACTGCGCGGATCGATCGCCCGGACGGGGCAGCGTTTCGCGCAGAGACCGCACGCCGTACAGGAGCGGTCTGCTTTCGGCACCAGCCCGGCGCCGCCGCCTTTTTTAGAGGGCCGGCTGCCCGGTACAGCCGGCTTTCCGTCGCCGCCGCTTCGGATCTTTTCGTTAATACGGGCCGCGAACCCCGCCAGCTGTTCCAGGTCGCCTTTGTCAGGCCGCCCCGCGGCATACCGGTGCATGATGGAATGTTCGGCCACGGCCGATACGGCCGCCACGACCCGGAAACCGCATTTTTCGGCGGCGTCCTCCATCTGGACCAGCGTATCTTCATAGGCGCGGTTCCCGTACACACAGACCGGCACGCATTTCGCGCCGCCGCCCCGGATCAGGGCCAGCCGGTCAAGCGCGGTCTGCGGCGCAAGCCCGCCGAAGGACGGCATGGCGATCAGAACCGCGTCCTCCGCCGCGATTTCGCATTTTTCAAAATCCGTATCCGGATCGGAAAGATCGACGGTTTCGGCATCCGGCCAGTCCTTCGTGAGCGCGTCCGCGACCTTCCCGGTTCCGCCTGTCGGGCTGAAGATGATTTTAAAATATTTCATATGCACATTCCTCCCTGGTATGAAAACAGAACAATTTATGCTTCCTTATAACAAAATGTCGGTTTGCAGCTTCATATATCCCCGCATCTTTGCAAACCCCATTTCCCGGTAAAGCCGCCTGCCGGAGTCGGAACTTTCCAGGTAAATTTTCTCCGTTCCCCGCTTTTGGGCGTCCCGGATCAGGAACTCTACGATTTTTCTCCCCACGCCTCTGCCCCTGTACGCGGGCAGCGTGTAAATATTCATCAGGTATCCGCAGAGCCCGCTTGTGTTGTCGGGGGACGGCATTTCCTCCTGATAGCAAATGCCGCCGCAGCCGACGATTCCCGCGGTCCCCTTCTCCCTTGCGAAACAGGCCGTGTGGCTGTTTTCCCGCAAATGCCGCTCATAATACGCGCGGTTCGCCCGCGCCAGCGCCGCGGTATCCGCCCCTTCCGGAATGGAAAAGACTTCCCGCAGGACGCGCATCCGCCACTCCATAAGAAGCGGCAGATCTTCCGGCCCCGCCTGGAACACTTCTATTTCTGCGGCCGCTCCCGGTTTTTTCCCGTCCGCTTCTGTTCCTTCTCCGGCCGCTTCCGGGTTTTTCCCGTCCGCTTCTGCTCCTTCTCCGGCCGCTCCCGGGTTTTTCTCGGCCGCTTCTGCTCCTTCTTCGGCCGTTCCCGGTCTTTCTTTGATCGCTTCCGTTTCTTCTTTGTCCGCTTCCGGTGCTTCTTTGACCGCTTTCAGCCCTTCTACAGCCGCTCCCGGTCTTTTCCCGTCCGCTTCTGCTTCTTCTCCGGCCGCTTCCGGTCCATCTCCAACCGCTCCCAACCCTTTTTCGACCGTTTCTACTTCCATACCCGGCCTTCTTTCAGTACTACGGGGAATTGGGACAGATCGGGTTTGCCGTTGGCGTTCAGCGGGATTCTCGGCATTTTCACGAAGAATTCCGGAATCATAAACGGGGTCAGGTTTTCAGACAGTTCGCGGCGTATGTCCGATACCCTGATATCCCCGTCCGCGGGAACGATATAGGCGACCATGTAAGCCAGCCCGTTCTCGTCCGTAAAGGCCCGCACGACCGCCTGCGATACCCCGCTGCACCGGTAAAGCCGGGACTCCACCTCCATGACTTCCACACGCTTGCCGTAAATCATGATCTGGGTGTCCTTGCGGCGGAGAAACGCCAGATCGCCGCCGGGAAGGAAATATCCCAGATCGCCGCTGCGGTACATGACCCTGCCGTCCGGCAGTTTCTCAAATGCCTTGTTTTCTTCCTCATGGTCGCCGATATAGCCGAGGGAAACCCCGTCCCCGCAGATACAGATTTCCCCGGTTTCTCCCGGAGGAAGCTCATTTCCGTCCGGATCCAGAACGCGGATCTCCGCCCCCTTTACCGGATGCCCGATGGGGTAAGTGCCGTCCTCCAGAACCGTGCCGCCGTTGCAGCGGTAATAGGCCGCGCACACGGTCGTTTCGGAAGGGCCGTAGGTATTGTAAACCTCTGCTTTATCCAGCAGGTTATCCACGTAAACGCCCCGCAATACGTCGCCGCCGCTGATCAGCAGCCGCAGGGACGCGGGTATTTCCGGAAGATGATTCATTTCCGCCAGCAGATAGGGAAAACCGCTGATCATGGTGACACGGTTCCGCTCCGCAAACGCCATCAGGGAACGCAGATTTTCCTTCTCCTCCGCCGTGGGAATCGCCAGCGCCGCGCCGTTTAGGAGACTGGCAAATACTTCTTCCACGAAAATGTCAAACGAGCAGACGGAGTTCTGGAGCATCACATCTCCCGGCGCCGGATGGAATTCATTCTCGAAAGCGCGAACATAATGGCAGACGTTGCGGTTGGTCACGCAGACGCCCTTTGGCCGGCCCGTCGTGCCGGAAGTATAGAGCACATAGGCCGGGGCGTCCGCCCCCTGCGCCTCACGGACCGCGGTTTCAACGCCCCGCTCCGGACATTCAACGGCTTCCGGCTCCCGCGCCGCCCCGGCCGCGGCGTTCGCCCCTTGCATCTCACGGACCATGGTCTCAACTCCCCGCGTCA
>CAZPGD010000256.1:0-2753 GCA_964585865.1 uncultured Hungatella sp.
GGCACTCGCTGATCGCCAGCGCGAAAATCAGCGGCGGTAACATCCCGGCGAAGATTTTTCCGAAACTGATAATCAGCGTGTTTTTGATGATCCGGACATTGGCGGGACTGGAGAAAAATTCCTTAAAATACTTGTACCATGGGTTTGCCCAGTCGCTGCCGAAGATCCCGTCCTTCACCTTGTAGTCCTTAAACGCGATCACGACCCCGCCCATCGGGACAATCTTATAAACCAGAATATAAGCCAGCCCGGGGAGCATCATCAGGTAGAGCGGCCACCAGCGGATCACCGCTTTGCGGAACCGTTCCGGGAGCGGCCGCTTTATGTATAAACTGTCATTTACTGCTTCTTTCATTTGAACGCCTTTCTGATCGTTCCTTCCGATCAAGGATAAAAGTTACCGGATCCGCGCGCCCCCCGCGTCACGGGTGCGGCCCGCTCAAAATCAAGTCTCACCGGCATTCCCCCCTCCCTTCTCCCGTCGCGCCAGCGCCGTTACGCCAGCGTCAGCAGGTATTCCGCCACTTCGCGCGCGAAGCGCATCGCCTGATGGTGGAAACCGGGATCAAAACCATCGGTAAAATGATGCGTTTCGTAAGTAAAGTCCCCGCTGTACCCGCTTTCCTTCAGCGCCTTCATGATGGGTTCCCACCGCACGTTCCCGCAGAAGGGAATCGTATGGTCGTCTTTCTGGCCGAAATTATCATTGACATGGAGAGCGCGCAGGCGCGGCCCCATCTTCCGGATCGCCTCCGGCTGGTCGATCCTGCTCAGGTTGGCATGGCCGGTATCCCAGCAGATACCGAACTGTTCGTCGTCTCCCAGCAGATCGAGCAGTTCCATCAGATCCTCCGGGGAGCAGCCGAAGCGTTTAACGGGTTTATTGTCGGCCAGATTTTCGATTGCCAGACCGACGCCGTACTTCGACGCCAGCTCGCCGAGACGCAGCATCCTCTCGCGCTCTTTCTGCAGGGAAAGCGCCCGGGAATAGCCGCCCGCGTCCTCATGGGAATTCGGATGGACAACCAGCCACGGAACATGGCAGATCCCGGCGGCCTCGATATCCAGCGCCACCTTCGCCTCGTTCTCCTCGAAATCAGCCGGGTTGTAGCGGTAATAATGCGCGTGCCCCTGATTGATCACCAGACCCAGCGAGAGCGCCAGATCCCGCTGCTTTTTTACCCAGTCCCGCCAGTCCGGACGGGACATGGGCTGCCCTTCCCGGCCATAGGCGACAAAACACATGTCAACGCCCTGATATCCCGCCTCCGCGACAGCCGTCAACGACTGTTCGCAAGTATAGAACATTTCCGGCTGCCGCAGCACCTTGCTGCAGATGCCGGTCGTTGTTGAGATCAGCATGGTTCCCTCCTCATCCGCCGTCATTTCCCATACGCGGGCCACACCTTCACGCTGTCCTCGTCAAAGGGAAGTTCAAACAGATAAACATCCTGATTCGCCACGTAGGTGTGTTCCACATCATCAAAGACCATGTTATAATCCTTCACACGGTCCATTTCGTAATGCGTCCGGTTGGTCGGCCAGAGCGCCACCTCCGGATCCACCATTTCGTTCAGCCCGGCAACCGCGCCCTTGTAGCCGTGATGCGCGACTTGCACGATGTCGCTCTTCATGGTATCGCCGCTGTAAATGATCTGCATGACGCGGGACGCCACCGGCCCGCAGTCCCCGAACTGGAGAATCTTTTCCTCCCCCAGTTCAATCGTAAAGACCAGCGAAGTGTTATTGAAATAGGTCAGCTGCTCATTGACCGGATACATTTCCCACGTATAAAGAATGGTAAATTCCGCGTCCCGGATATGGTACACCTGCCCGGGATGCGCCTCGTAGATCTCCGCGCCCGGGTAGCGGGCGGCGCACCCCTTCATCCGCGTGATGTAATCCGTCTTGATATCGGTTGCCGTGAATATTTCCTGCGTCGGGAAATTAATGATAAATTTCTCCACCTTCACCTGATCCGCGTATTCGTCCGTAAAGGTCAGGAAACCGCCGATATGATCGCTGTGCCCGTGGGTGATGAACCACGCGGCGATCACGATATTCTCCGGATCGACCGCCATTTCCGTAAGCGTATCATAGATCGCGCCGGCGCAGGCGGGATTCTTAAAGCCGCTGTCCACAATGACAAAACTTCCGTCCGACAGGCGGTAGATAAAGCACATCCCGTTTTTTTGCTCGCCGTCATAATCCACGCCGACCATCGCCATCTCCGGCGTGCAGACTGTCTCATACTTCTCGGGTTCCGGTGCCGGCATGGCCCCCTTCGGCTCGGCCACCACACGCATCAGTCCGTCGAACTCCGGCAGATAAATGAGCGTTACGGCCGTATCGTCGCTGACCCACGACGCGTAGTAATTGTCCTCGATCGGATTCTCGCTGTAATTCTCAAAGCCGTCCGCTTCCAGCTTATCCTCATAAGAATCAATGTCGTCGAGAGAATCTACGCGGTATGTGACCATTTCCGCGCCCTCGCCCATGTCGAAGTCCCGCACATATTCTCCCTCCGTCACCTCGGGCAGAGATGCGAGGAGACTTCCCTCCTCCGGTTCAAAGACCGCGCCTTCCTTCTCCGTTTTCTCTGTCTTTGAAGATGAAGACTGGATGGACTTGGGCAGTGCCGCCCGCGTGGGCGCCGCGGCGTCAGTCTGCGCGGTTCCCGCGGAATTGGCTGCTTCCGTGGTCCCGGCCGCTTTGGAAGTTTCCGCGGCTTTGGTCTGCTCGGTTCCCGCCGC
>CAZPGD010000257.1:0-2750 GCA_964585865.1 uncultured Hungatella sp.
GATTTTGAAATAAAGGGAAATGAGAAAATCGCCGTGGTCGGCAGAAACGGCGCCGGGAAAACCACGCTCCTGCGGCTGCTGGCCGGGGAACTGGAACTCGACCGGGACGACCGGCGCGCCGGCCCCGGCATTTACGTCTCGCGGAAACTCTCTGTGGGGTTCCTGCGCCAGCAGCCCCTGCCGGAGGACCTGCGGCGGACGGTGGAAGAACTGCTGCTCGCCTCCTGTCCCGCCGCCGACCCTTTCTCCCCGGAGCGCCGCGCCTATGAAACGGAATACGATACGCTTTTCACGGGTTTCGGCTTCGCGAAAGCGGACAAATCGCGCCGGCTCCTCGAATTTTCCGGCGGCGAGCAGACCAGAATCCTGCTGATCCGCCTGCTGCTCGAAAAACCGGACCTGCTGCTTCTGGACGAGCCGACGAACCATCTGGATCTCGAGACGACGCAATGGCTGGAACAATACGTCCGGCAGTACGATCACGCGGCCGTCATGGTCAGTCACGACCGTTTTTTCCTGGACCAAACCGCCGAAATCGTCTGGGAAATATCCGGGAAGCGCCTCTTTTGCTATCCGGGAAATTATACCGGCTACCGGCGGGAAAAACGCAAACGCCTCGCGCTTCAGCAAAAAAATTACGCCCGTGAACAGGAAGAGATCCGGCGGCTTAAGGAACTGATCGAGCGCTTCAAACAGAAACCTTCCAAGGCTGCCTTCGCGCGTTCGCGCAAAAAAATGCTGGAACGCATGGTCCTGACGGAAAAGCCGGAGACGGACGACGTCAGCATTTACCCCGAACCCATCATTCCCGAAAATCCGGGAGGCAAATGGACACTGGAAGCGGAACATCTGAAAATCGGGTACGGTACGCCCCTTCTGGAACTGAGTCTGCGCGTCCGCAGGGGGCAGAAAATCGGGCTGCTGGGACCCAACGGCTCCGGGAAAACCACCCTGCTGAAAACAATCGCCGGCCTCCTGCCGCCTCTGGATGGCAGCTGCAGGCTGGGCCGCCATGTTTCCGTCGGGTATTTTGACCAGCATTCCGCGGAAATTACCTCCGAAAAATCCGTGCTGGAACATTTTCACGATCTTTTCCCGGCCCTTACGGAAAAAGTGGCCCGCTCCGTTCTGGGCCGTTTCCTGTTCGGCGGGAAAGCGGCCGCCGCGAAGGTTTCCTCGCTCTCCGGCGGCGAAAAAGCGCGTCTGGTGCTGGCGGAAATCCTGCAGGGACGGCCGAATTTCCTGATTCTGGACGAGCCTACCAACCACATGGACATCCGGGCGAAGGAAACGCTGGAATCGGCCTTCCGGGCTTACGGGGGAACGATTCTTTTCGTCACCCACGACCGGTATTTCCTGCGCCAGGTGGCCGGCGCCATGCTGATTCTGGAAAACGGACAGGTTCTGTACTATCCCTTCGGATACGAACATTATCTGGAACAGACGCAAAAAAGGCAAGCCGGCGGCACGCTCCCGGCTCAGATCCGCGCCGAGGAACAGGCGCTGATCGCGGGGATCCGCGCCGTGCCCGCGGCGGAGCGGCACCGTCTGCGGGAGATCCCGGAAGAGGAAGCATACGGGGACTGGAAACGGCGAAACGCCCTAAAGGACATGCGGGCCGCCGCGGAAGAGGCGGAAGCCTGCCGGCTGCGGCTCATCGCCGCGCTGGAAGAAGAAAACGAACAATCCTGGCTGCTGGAATTGCGGAACCAAGGCCAAATGGCCGATACCCGGCTTAACTCGCTGCGCGACCTGCGGCCCGACCCGCTGCACAACCTGCGACCCGACTCGCTGCATAACCTGCAACCCGACCCGCTGCACGACCTGCAACTCGACCCGCTGCACGACCTGCAACTCGACCCGCTGCGCGACCTGCAACCCGACCCGCTGCGCGACCTGCGGCCCGACCCGCTGCGCGACCTGCAACCCGACCCGCTGCATAACCTGCGGCCCGACTCGCTGCATAACCTGCAACCCGACCCTCTCAAAGACGTACTGCCAACGCAGGACTCCCTGCCGGAACTTCTTCGGCAGTACGATAAAGCCTGGGCGGCCTGGCACGAGGCGTGCCTAAACTGGTACTCCGCGTTTTTGGAAACAGCCGGGAAAAATGAAATTTGACAGGCCCGCTTCTCTGTCTCCTGTTTTCATCCTTTTGCGGACCTGTCTCCGCTTTTCATCCTTCAGCGGACCGAAAGACCGCGGCGCCGCGGCCCGGTTATGACAGGAAACATTCAAGACGCAGAACGACCATTCTTCAGATCAGGATTTTCCCGTTCTCATCCGCTTTCAGCGCCGCTGCCGCCAGAAAATCGGCCACACAGAGCATGGCCGGAAATCCCGACCAGGAAAGCGCCAGATAGAAAATCCCCAGGATCCGCCGGCGTTCATAGAACCGGTGCGCCCCGCACCATCCAAGCAGCAGGCAGAGCGCCAGATACAGCTTCTTGCTCACCAGTCGGCGCGCGCGGTTGTCCTTCCACTCATAATATTGATTTATCAGCCGTACAAGACCCCTTTCCCGCGGAAGGAGCCCCTGCTCTTTCCGCAAGCGGTACAGTTCGTCCTCCGCCCGGGCCAAAGCGGAAAAGTCCACCGCGTTCTCCCCGCGGCCCTTCAGATAGGCGCGGTCGGTCCGCGGACGCAGATCCTCCCCCTCCGGGGTCAGCGTGGTAAATTCCTCCGTCTCCCCGGCCGAACCGGCTTTCCGCTCTTCGACCGAAATGTCACTTTGCTTCCCGGC
Source organism: uncultured Hungatella sp. (assembly GCA_964585865.1). GTDB lineage: Bacteria > Bacillota > Clostridia > Lachnospirales > Lachnospiraceae > UBA3402. Next base: position 2,744 of record CAZPGD010000257.1, read on the forward strand.
TAAACCA
>CAZPGD010000258.1:0-1656 GCA_964585865.1 uncultured Hungatella sp.
TTGCAAGTCTCTCCTATCCTATTTCTGGTAGGCCGTGAATAGTAACCATCAAATGCTACTTTAGGGAAGGAAAAGCAGTCACCATCTGTTTTTTATAAGAATAACTGCAATTTTTTTCGCGGCGTTTCAAAGTGGAAATAAGTTTTTCACTTCAGCAAAATCCCCGGGCAAAAAATTTCCGAAGAAAATTCCGTAAATTTCCGGCCGGCGCGCCGTACGGGCGCGCCGTTTAATCCCGAATCTGCTCCCGCAGCACCTCTTCCGCCTTTTTCAGCGCCGCGTCGGTGCCGGACGGGTCCTTCCCGCCGGCCTGCGCCATGCCCGGGCGCCCGCCGCCTCCGCCGCCCACGCAGGACGCGATTGCCTTAATCAGGTTGCCGGCGTGGACGCCCTTCTTCTGCGCCCCTTCGGTCGCCGCGGCCATCAGGTTCACCTTCCCGTTCTGCACGGAGGCGAGCACCACGACGCCTTCCCCCAGCTTGTCCTTCATCTGGTCGCCGAGGCTGCGCAGGCCGTTCATATCCACGTCGGGCACCTTCGCGAGCAGCGCTTTCACGCCGTTTATCTCCTTTACGCGGTCCGCCGCGTCCCCCGCAGCGCTGCTGGCCAGCCGGTTCCTAAGTTTCTCATTCTCCGCGCGCAGCGAGCGGATCTCGTCCTGCATGGACGCGATCTTCTTCGTCAGTTCCGCCGGCGTCGTCTTCGCCGCGCGGGCCGCCTCGCGCAGTTCCTCCTCCGTCTGCCGGTAATACGCCGCGAGCCCCTCACCGGTCAGCGCCTCGATCCTGCGCACGCCGGCCGCGATTCCGGTCTCGGAGAGGATCTTAAACTGCGCGATCGAACCCGTATTGGCCACATGGGTGCCGCCGCAAAGTTCCACGGAGAAATCCCCCATCCGCACCACACGGACCACCTCTCCGTATTTTTCGCCGAAAAGCGCCATGGCGCCCGTCTTCCGGGCCTCTTCCAGGCTCATTTCCTGCGTCGTCACCGGCAGCTGCGCGCGGATCTCCTCATTCACCAGATCCTCCACCTTCTGCAGTTCTTCGGGTGTCATCGCGGAAAAATGCGTAAAGTCAAAGCGCAGCCGGCCCGCGTCCACGTAGGAGCCGGCCTGCTCAACGTGGTCGCCCAGCACCACGCGGAGCGCTTTCTGCAGAAGATGAGTCGCGCTGTGATTGCGCCCGGTGGATACGCGGTTCTTCTCGTCCACTCTCAGCGTCACCGTATCGCCCACCTTGAACATGCCGCTCGTCATGACGCCCACATGGCCGATCTTTCCTCCCTGCAGGTGAATGGTGTCCCGTACCTCAAACGTTCCGTCCGCGCTCTCAATCGAGCCCACGTCCGCCTGCTGTCCGCCCATGGTGCCGTAAAACGGCGTCTCCTCCACGAGGATCGTGCCGCTCTCGCCGTCCGTCAGCGCCTCCGTCAGTTCCTCTTCCGTGGTCAGCGCCGTAATCACGGATTTATGCGTAAGGCGGTCGTACCCGACGAACTTCGAGGAAATCTCCGCCGGGATGGACTGGTAAACCGTCACGTCCGCCCCCATGTAATTGGTGGTCCGGCGCGCGGCGCAAAAGCCGGCGCAGCTCGTATACGCGTCCTGCAGGGGTGGGCATAATGCCGTCGGTAATCATGAAAGAGCAGCTTTTT
>CAZPGD010000258.1:1666-2741 GCA_964585865.1 uncultured Hungatella sp.
TCCTTCATGGCGGCGGCGAACCCTTCCTCATCCGCCCGGAAATTCCGCTCCGACAGGATTTCCACCGTCAGATCGAGCGGGAAGCCAAACGTATCGTACAGCTTGAACGCGTCCTCACCGGGCAGCACCGTACCGCCGGCGGCCACCATCTTCCGCTCCATTTCATTCAGGATCTCCAGCCCCTGGTCGATGGTCCGGTTAAACTTCTCCTCCTCCTCGGAAAGGACCTTGAGAATCATCGCTTTCTTATCTTCCAGCTCGGGGTACCCGCCCTTCGACAGTTCGATCACCGTCTTCGCCAGTTCCCCCATAAAACGCCCCTCGATTCCCAGAAGGCGCCCGTGGCGGGCCGCGCGGCGCAAAAGCCGGCGCAGCACGTATCCGCGTCCTTCATTGGTGGGCATAATGCCGTCGGAAATCATGAAAGTGCAGCTTTTTACATGGTCGGCAATGATGCGCAAGGATACATCTTTCTTCTCGTCCGCCAGGTATGCCGTGTGGGCCAGCGCGCAGACATCGTCCAGAAGCGCCCTGTTCGTGTCGATCGTAAAGAGGGAATCCGCGTCCTGGACCACCACGGCCAGCCGTTCCAGCCCCATGCCGGTATCGATGTTCTTCTGCTTCAGTTCCGTGTAATGGCCGTGGCCGTCGTTATCGAACTGGGTAAAAACGTCGTTCCAGACCTCGATGTAGCGGTCGCAGTCGCAGCCGACCGTGCAGGTGGGTTTGCCGCAGCCGTATTTCTCCCCCCGGTCATAATAGATCTCCGAGCAGGGGCCGCAGGGTCCGGCGCCGTGTTCCCAGAAATTATCCTCTTTCCCGAAGCGGAAGATCCTCTCCTCCGGGATGCCGATCTTGCGGTTCCAGATCGCGAAGGCTTCGTCGTCGTCCTGATAGACGGACGGGTAGAGCCGGTCCGCGTCCAGTCCCACCACCTCGGTCAGAAATTCCCAGGACCAGGAAATGGCCTCTTCCTTAAAATAATCCCCGAACGAGAAATTGCCCAGCATCTCGAAAAAGGTGCCGTGGCGGGCCGTCTTGCCGATGTTCTCGATGTCGCCGGTGCGGATGCACT
>CAZPGD010000259.1:0-2720 GCA_964585865.1 uncultured Hungatella sp.
TGGTGCCGCAGGAACCTGGAACCGGAGAACCCGGAGTACGCGAAGAAAAAGCGCATGGGGCTCTGGCTGGGGAGGACGCCGCGGACCATCAGCCTGTACCGGACGGACGGGAACAGGCTGATCCTGCCGACCGGGGTGGGGAAAGACATAAGGCCATTCATTCGGGACAGCCGTATAACGCTTGATTTGGCCGATAACGGGCTTTTGGATGTCCGGGCGGATATTCCCCTGTATGACTACCAGAAAGCCGCCGTGGAGGCCATGAGGGCCGCAAGCTGCGGGATCCTGCAGGCCCCGTGCGGTTCCGGCAAGACGCAGATGGGGATCGCGCTGGCGGCGGGGCTTAGGCGCAGGACGCTGTGGGTGACGCACACGCAGGATTTGCTGGAGCAGTCCTACAGCCGGGCGGCGCAGTACCTGCCGCGGGAAGTGCTGGGGAAAATCACGGCGGGGAAGGTGAACATCGGATCCTTCATGACGTTCGCCACGGTACAGACGCTCCATAAGCTGGATCTGGCGAAGTACCGCTATGAGTGGGACGTGGTGATCGCGGATGAGGTTCACCGCGCAGCGGGGAGCCCGACGGGCGTGACCATGTTTTACAGGGTCCTGAGCAGCCTGGCGGCAAGGTACAAATACGGCCTGACCGCTACGGTGAGCCGCTCGGACGGCCTGATCGCGAGCACGTTCGCCATCGTGGGCCCGGTGATATACAGCGTGCCGGAAGAAGCCGTGGCGGAGAGGACGGTACGGGTGCGGATCGTAAGGCGGGATACCAATACCCTTCCGAACGGCTGCTGCCTGGATACCGACGGGACACTGGATTACGGCAGGCTCCTGGCGTACCTGACCGGGGACGCGGACCGCAACGCCCTGATCGCGAAGGATCTTGCAGCCAACCGGGAACACTATAACCTGATCCTCTCCGACCGCCTGGAGCACCTGCAGACACTGATGGGCCTGCTGCCGCGGGAGCCGGCCGGGACAGCGGTTATGATTGACGGCGGCATGACCGGCAGGAAGGCAAGGGCAGAGAGGGAACAGGCACTGGAAGATATGAGAGCAGGAAAGAAGCATTACCTTTTTGCCACGTACGCGCTGGCAAAGGAGGGCCTTGACATCCCCCGGCTTGACCGGCTGTACCTCACGACGCCGAAGCGCGACCCGGCGACCGTACGGCAGAGCATCGGGCGGATCGCGAGGGTGGCGGAAGGGAAAACGGACGCGGCGGCCTATGACTACGTGGACCCGATCGCCTTCTGCGTCAACCGGTACCGGATGCGGTGCGCGGTTTACAGGAAAGCGGGGTGCGAGATATGAGTTACGGGCAGACAATGAGGGAAGACGAAAATTTCAGGATGGTAAAGGGCGCGTTCAGTGACGCGTACCTGTTTTACAAGAAGTTCCACGGCAGGCCGATGGAGCCGGGCATGTGCGAAGAAATGACAAATGACTTCGCGGCGATCTGCGGGAAATACGGGAGCGGCGCGTTCTGTATGCGGCTCATGCTGGCGGCATTCGCGCAGATCGAAGAGGAAACGAGGTAAGGACTTGGATATTCATCACGGCATAGAAAGGCTCCCGGATCGTCACAGTCTCGCGGACCTGCACAGGATCCGGGCCGGGATCCGGATCGGGGACATACTCCTGTACCCGCAGGAAGTTGAAGGTTCCGGCGGGCCGGCGATCCGGTGGAGCAAAGCGGTCGTAACCGGCATTTACCCCAACCTGGTATCCGTCACCGGCCCCGGGAACATGACCCACTCGATCACCTACGTGGAAATGTGGCTCACACCGAAAATCCTGAACGGACTGGAAAAGCGCCTGGGCCTGGAACTGCCGGAGAAACGGCTGCCGGCCCCCTGGACGCGGGAAGACGAAAAGGCGCTGGAGGAAATGTACGGACAGGGGATGTGCTGGGAGGAAATCGGCAAAAAGCTGAACCGGACGGGCGAAGCCTGCCGGGCAAAATACAGGAAGATACGGGAGGGAAGAACATGACGGAAGACAGCAGGCTGCTGACCGGGGGCATACCGGCCGGCGCGGAGGAACTTATGCGGAAGCAGATGAAGATAGGCAGGCGGTTATATTATCCCTGTCGGTGCGAAGAGCGCAGGGACGGGGCGGTTTCCCTGCAGAAGGTGTATGTCCCGTGCCGGGTCGTGGAGATCTACCCGCACCTGGTGAGCGTGGAGAGCAAGGCGTGGCGTTGGACCAAGACGCGGACGATAAGTTACGCGGAGATGCTTACGGACCCGAGAATCACGAAATGGGAGGAAAAGAGATGATCAAAATCTTATGTGACCGGTGCGGGCGCAGCATCGACCCGGCGATCCGGTACATCGGGCATGTGTCCTTACGCTACCGGGAAACGTTTGACGGCGAACTGACGGGAGAGGATGCTTTCGAATCCTGGGACCTGTGCCATGAGTGCATGGGCGAAATTGAAAAATTCATCCGGAACGGGGAACGCGGGGAAGCGCCGGAGCCGGAAGCGGAACGGGAGCCGGAACCCGCCGCGGAACCGCGGGAGCCGGAGCAGGAGACGCATAAGCGGAAACTCCTGGACTACGGCAAGATCGCCGCGCTGATGGCAGCGGGGTGGAAGGCAAATGACATCGCCGTGGAGATGGGCCTCTCCCTGTCGGCAGCAAAGTCGGCCATGTACAGGACGCGGGAAAAGGGCCTGCTGCCGGAAGCGGAGGAGGAGACATGAAGTG
>CAZPGD010000260.1:0-2711 GCA_964585865.1 uncultured Hungatella sp.
ACGCAGGTTCGCATAGCCGTATTTCTCCGCCAGACTGCCGCAGTGATCGATAACGTCCCGCTTTAAGTCCAGACCGGTGATCCGCACGTCATATCCCCGGAGTTCCCGCAGATAATAGTAAACGGCAAACGTCAGGTATGATTTCCCGCAGCCGAAATCGACGACGCTTATCTGCCTGTCTCCCGGAAGTACCGGAAGAATGTCCTCAATAAACTCCAGGAAACGGTTAATCTGGCGGAATTTGTCGTACCGGGCGCGAACAACCTTCCCTTCCGCCGTCATGACCCCCAGATCGACCAGAAACGGGACCGGAACGCCCTCCCGCAGGATGTAGCGCTTGCGGCGGTTGTGGGACAGCGCGCCGCCGGCCGTCTCCCGCCCGGCCGGAAGGATCTCCGGGAACCGGCCCGCGCCAATCCCCTGCGGCACGCAATTCTCCGATTCCGCGCCAAACCCCTGCCGCATGTGGTTCTCCGGCTCCGCGCAAGGCCCAGCCCCTTCACCAGCCCCCTGCCGCGCGCGGTTCTCCTTATCCGGCCCGGCTATATGGACCGGACCGACCACAGAGACCGCGCCGCCGGCCGGTTCCGCGCCAGCCGGGCCCGTACCGGCCGGGGCCGCCGGAACATCCGGCGTCTCGAACCGCGGCGGGTCCGCTTCCGTTTTCTTCACTTTCACCGTACGTTTCCCGGCCTTGCTGACCAGCGCCCGCATATTTCCGAGTCCCGACGTCAGTTCCATCTGCCTGAACTGCTCCTTAAGCGCCGCTTCCACATAATCCGCCGCCTCTTCCGCCCGCATGTTTCTGTGAAAGACCTGCTTCCCGCGCAGTTCCTCCGCCTGGAACGCCAGCCCGCCCCGCAGATAAAGCGGCCGCAGTTTTATTTTCCACACGCTGTCACGGTCCCGCGGATTGCTCAGAACGATCCGTTCCAGCCGTTCATTCAGAAAATACCGCAGATTTTCCCGAAAACGCTCATCGTCCGTCATACCGTATCCTCTCGTCCCGCGCCGTCCCTAATTTTTAAAGCTGTGGATCGGCGCCGGGATGCGTCCGCCGCGGTTCACGAACCTCTCGCAGGAAAATCCGTTGACCGGCATCACGGGCGCCTGCCCCAGAAGACCGCCGAAATGCGCCGTCTCGCCTACGCCTTTTCCGATAACCGGAATCAGGCGGACCGCCGTGGTCTTCTGGTTCACCATGCCGATGGCGGCCTCATCCGCAATGATCCCGGCAATCGTACTGGCCGGCGTGTCCCCGGGAACCGCGATCATGTCCAGGCCCACGGAACAGACGCAGGTCATCGCTTCCAGTTTTTCCAGAGTCAGCGCTCCCACCGCCACCGCGTCGATCATACCCTGATCCTCGCTCACCGGGATAAACGCGCCGCTCAGCCCGCCTACGTAGGAGGAGGCCATCACACCGCCCTTTTTTACCTGATCGTTCAGCAGGGCAAGGGCCGCCGTCGTGCCGGGCGCGCCCGCCTGCTCCAGACCGATCTCTTCCAGAATTTCGGCCACGCTGTCTCTCACGGCCGGCGTCGGCGCCAGGGACAGATCAATAATGCCGAACGGCACGCCCAGCCGTTTCGACGCCTCCTGCGCCACCAGCTGCCCCACCCGCGTGATCTTGAACGCCGTTTTTTTGATCGTTTCGCAAAGAACCTCAAAATTCTGTCCTCTCGCCTGTTTTAAGGCTTCCTTCACCACCCCGGGGCCGCTGACGCCCACGTTAATGACGGCGTCCGCCTCGGTGACGCCGTGAAACGCTCCGGCCATAAAGGGATTGTCGTCCGGCGCGTTGCAGAATACCACGAGTTTGGCGCAGCCGAGGGAATCCCTCTCCTTCGTGGCTTCGGCCGTGGCTTTCACGATCTCTCCCATAAGGCGTACCGCGTCCATGTTGATCCCCGTTTTTGTGGAGCCCACATTGACCGAACCGCAGACTTTCTCCGTCTCCGCCAGCGCCTGCGGGATGGAACGGATCAGGTTCTCGTCGGCTTTCGTCATGCCTTTGCCGACCAGAGCCGAATAGCCGCCGATAAAATTGACGCCCGTCTCGCCGGCCGCCCGGTCCAGTGTCCTGGCAATCGTCACAAAATCTTCCGGTGTTTTGCAGGCGCCCGCGCCGATCAAAGCGATGGGCGTCACGGAGATCCGCTTATTGACAATGGGCACGCCGAAATCCCGGGCGATGGCATCCCCCGTCGCCGCCAGATCGCGGGCGCAAGTCGTGACGCGCCGGTACAGTTTCTCATTCAGAGCGTCCAGATCGGAATCGCAGCATTCCAGCAGGCTGATCCCCATGGTAATGGTGCGGACATCCAGATTCTCCCGCTCGATCATCTGATTCGTCTCATTCACTTCAAAAATATTGATCACGTTTCTCTCCCTTCGCCCCCTTCGGCACAAACAAACCCGCAAATCCGCCCTCTGCGCGGCCTCCCTTCAGATCCGGTGCATGGCGGTAAAAATCTCTTCCTTCTGGCAGTGGATGCGCACGCCGATGCCCTCGCCGATTTTTTCCAGTCCGTCCGTGATTTCCTCGAACGTCCGGTCCGCGCTTCTCAGATCCACGATCATCATCATGTTGAAATATTCCTGCACGATTGTCTGGGAAATGTCCAGAATATTGATGCGGCGCTCCGCCAGATACGTGCAGACTTTCGCGATAATGCCGACCGTATCCTTCCCGACCACAGTGATAATTG
>CAZPGD010000261.1:0-758 GCA_964585865.1 uncultured Hungatella sp.
CGGCGCATGGCCGCGTGACGCAAATCCGTATGCTTGAAAGCCGATTGCTCCGCACTTCGTGCTTCCGCAATCGCCGGCTGTATTCGCAAATCACGTCGCTCCCTTCGGTCGCGCCGCTTTTTTGCTCATACCGCCCTGCCCGTCAAATGTCCATGAGCCGCCGCAAGCATGCTTGCGCGGCGCATGGCCGCTTGACGGGGCTTTCAACGTATATATTACCCCTTCCAGGCGGCCGGTTCAAGGGGAATATTATCCGAACCGCGGCGCTGTTTTTTGTGAATTTTGCAAATTTTATCAAATAAACAAATATTTCTCACTTTTTACCGCCGATTTTCGGAAGACGCCGGCCCGTTCAGTCCCGCGATCCGTTCAGTTCCGCGTCCCGCGACAGCATTTCGATTCCCCGGCGGATCCGCTTTAGGGACTCCTCTTTCCCCAGCACTTCCATAATCTCCGTCGCGCCCGCCGGGGTCATCTGCCGGCCGGACACGGCAATACGGACGGGCCACATGACAAAACCGGTCTTATATCCTTTCTCGCTCACATAGGCGGACAGCGCGGCGAAAAGCGCGTCGTTGGAATAATCCTCCTGCGCCTCCAGAATCGGCAGCACGTCCTCCAGCACGCGCAAGGACGTCTCTTTCGTGCTCTTCATCTTTTTGTGGCAGTACATTTCCGGGTCATATTCCGGCAGTTCCTGAAAGAAATCGATATGGCCGGCGATATCCGGCAGCACCTCGATCCGCGTCTTGACCATG
>CAZPGD010000261.1:768-2684 GCA_964585865.1 uncultured Hungatella sp.
TTAATAACCGCCTTCAGATACGGCACCGCCATCCCGTAGAAACGGTCAAACTCCAAGGCCTTCAGATTTTCCCCGTTCATCCACCGGAGTTTGGTCATATCGAAAACGGCCGGGGATTTGCTGATGCGGCGATAATCGAAAACGTCCGTCAATTCCTTTAGGGAATAGATCTCGCGGTCCCCTTCCGGCGACCAGCCGAGAAGCGCCACGAAATTGACCACCGCCTCGCTGACGAATCCCTGCGCGATCAGATCCTCGTAGGAGGAATGGCCGCTGCGCTTGCTGAGCTTCTTATGTTCCTCATTCGTGATGGTCGGACAGTGGATGTACACCGGCACTTCCCAGCCGAACGCTTCATAGAGACGGTTGTACTTGGGCGAAGAGGACAAATACTCGCTGCCCCGGACCACATGGGTGATGCCCATCAGATGGTCGTCCACCACATTGGCGAAATTATAGGTGGGATAGCCGTCGGACTTGATCAGCACCATGTCGTCCAGTTCGGAATTGTCCACGGAAATATCGCCGTAGATCTCGTCATGGAAGACCGTCGTGCCCTCGGCAGGATTGTTCTGGCGGATCACATACGGCTTCCCCGCCGCCAGGTTCGCTTCCACTTCCTCCTTCGTCAGGCGGAGGCAGTGCTTGTCGTAGGTCATGATCTCCTCGCCGTTTACGACCCGTTTCAAGGAATCCAGCCGCTTTTGATCGCAGAAGCAGTAATAGGCTTCGCCCCTGTCCACCAGCATTCTGGCGTATTTCATATAGATGCCGGCCGCCTGGCGCTCGCTCTGGACGTAAGGTCCCGCGCCGCCGTCCCTGTCCGGCCCCTCGTCGTACAAAAGACCGGTATCGGCCAGCGTCCGGTAGATGATCTCCGTCGCCCCTTCCACGTAGCGCTCCTGATCCGTGTCCTCGATGCGCAGAATGAAATCGCCCCCCGCGTGCTTCGCAATCAGGTAGGCGTACAGCGCCGTGCGCAGATTGCCCACGTGCATCCGGCCCGTGGGGCTGGGCGCGTATCTTGTTCTGATTTTCGTCATGATCGGTTCTCCGTTCCGCCGCCTGCCGGCGGCCTGTATTGATCGGTCTGTCCGCGCGAAACGCCGCCCGGCAGACCCGGCGCGGGGATTCATGCGGCCGGCGTGAAACCTGCACGCCTGCCGGCCCGCAAACCTGAGTTTACCACATGAGCGGCGTTTTGTCATTAACCTTCCGCCTTAAATTCGGAAGTTTTATCCTTATCGGAACGGAGATCCGCCTTCCGCACCGGTATCCGGTTCCCCTGCCGCGGCCGGGCGCCGCAGCGCTTTCGCGGAAAAGAACCGTTCAGCCGGCGCTGTTTTGCCCCGCTTAATACGCCCGGATCTCAAAGATCCTGGCCTTGTCGGTCCCGTGCGCGCCGTAAACCGTAACACACAACCGGTCACACCGCTGTTTCTCAGGCAAGGTTATGCGGTTCAGCCTCTGGTAATTGTCCTTCACCGTATCGGCGTACACCTCCCGTCCGCCGAGGAACAGCTGCACCTTATAATCTTTCACCAATTCGTCCGGCATCCCCTTCACCTGGCGGTCCCGGACGTTCTTCGTCAGGGACGGCATGATCTCGCGGGTCAGATTCGGATCAAACGTCAGCCTGATCTCGGACAGTTCCGTCTCTTTGCCGAAATCCAGCGTGATCGCGGCCCCGTCCTCTCCGATGGGCGCTTCCCAGCAGTTGCTCTCCGCTCCCACGGTGCGGGCCACGCCGTTTACCACCTTTTCCGGCTCGTTCCCTTCCGTCCAGCCGCTGGCCGTCACCGAGGCGGAACGGGCCAGGTCGGCCGGGTCGTGGTTCGCGAATCCCGGTATGTAGCAATCATCCTTTAAAAGCTGCTGCTGCAGTTCGTCGATGTGCTCCCCGATCTGTCTGGGCG
>CAZPGD010000262.1:0-2674 GCA_964585865.1 uncultured Hungatella sp.
GATACGGTCAAAAACTGTCTGATCCTTTTTACGGGAATGGTATCCACGATGACGTTTTACGGGAACCGGATGGAGGCCAGCGCGAAGAACGGTTTTACCAACGCGACGGACGCCGCAGATTATCTGGCAAACCGCGGGGTGGCGTTCCGGGACGCCCACAGGATCGTGGGGCAGCTTGTACTGCGGTGTCTGGAAAAGGGGATCGCGCTGGAGGACTTGAGCTTAGCGGAATTTCGGGAGGCCAGCCCGGTGTTTGAAGCGGATATTTACGACGCCATCCGTCTGCAAACCTGCGTGGAGAAGCGGACGACGACGGGCGCTCCCGGGCCGGAGGCCATGAAGCGGGCGATTGCAGCCTGCAGGGAGCGGCTGGAACGTACGGAGGAAGAGTAAAATACAGCCGGCGCGGCAGAGAAGGAAACGGGAGCGCGGCCGGAAGAGGGGACAAGGAAGCATAAACGCGGCCGGACTGGAATACCGCGGCGGCAGAGAATCTCCGCGGTGCCGCGGCCGGAATTCAGCCGACCGGGAGCCGGACGGTGAAGGAGAACTATGGAAAAGCATTTACGGATATGGATTGCGGTGGCGTTGCTGCTGCCGGTCGCCGTGGCGATTTCGGGCTGCGGAAAAAGCGTGGAGGAGCAGATTCAGGAGCAGCTGGAACTGGGGCAGAGATATCTGACGGAAATGAATTATGAGGAAGCGATCGTGGCGTTTCAGAAAGTGATCGAACTGGATCCGAAGAACATTGACGGTTACAGGAATCTGGGCGATACCTATGAAGTTTTGGCGGGAACCGCGGGCAGCGAGGCGGGAGAAGAAGTTCCGGCGGGAATCGCGGGCAGCGAAGCGGGAGAAGAAGCCGCGGCGGGAACCGCGGACAGCGGAACGGGGGAAGATGAGTATTACCGTCTGGCCATGGAGGCTTTTGAGAAAGTCATGGAACTGGATGCCGCCGATTCCCATGCCTGTGAAAGGCTGCTGGTCATTTATAAGTATTTCGGTGATCTGGATAAATTGAGACATCTTCTGGAAACCGGCCAGGAAACGCAGTCCGGGGAAACAGAAACGGAACTTTCGGATCTGAAGACTTGTCTTGAATTGATTCAGAGACTTTCGGATCTGTGCGCCGCCGGCGACATTGAACAGGTATTTGATATTATGCAGACGGAGGATTATGGCAAACTCCAGAAATTTGCGGAAGAGATGAAGTATCCGGCTTTCGTTATGGAAGGCGGCCGGGGGCTGGGGATTTATAACGTGCAGACGCGAAATTACGGAAGCAGCATGATCTATTACGGGGATTTTCATGATGAACTGCGGGAAGGTGCCGGATACTGGATCGGATATCTGGATGGGAACAATTATCAGGCTTACGGCGATTGGCGAAACGATCTGCCGGAAGGACATCAGACAGTACGGGAATGGAACGGAAACTTGAATGAAACCGTGTCCATCCGTCAAATATCCGGAACGGTAGCCCGGGGATTATGGGATGGGGAAGCAGTATGGGAATTTGAGAGAAAGGATGGAAGGCAGGATAGTTGGATGGTCAATTTTACGAATGGCAAGTGGGTGATTCTTCACCGGGAGGAGGATGGTGAATATACCGTTTCGGATACGTACACCGGTTCCGGCGAGTCCTCTCCCCGTCTGAGCACGGAGAATCCGGATAAGCTGCAAGGAATCGAAGGGTTCCTTCCGTAAGGGGAATCTTTTTGGCTGACGCCCGCGCCGCGGCCGGAATTCAGCCGACCGGGAGCCGGACGGTGAAGCAGCTGCCCCCGTCCGGGGAATCGGACACCTGAATGGTCCCGCGGTGGAGGAGAACCAGTTCCCTGGCGATGCTTAAGCCCAGACCGAAGTGGGATTTGTCGCTGCGGGCGGAATCGGCCCGGTAGAAACGGTCAAAAACATGCGGTTTGATTTCGTCGGGGATGCCGCAGCCCTGGTCGGAAACATGGATGGCCAGGCAGGCGCCCCCGGAGTTGGCCGCGTCCGCCGTCCGGCCGGAAAATTTTCCCGCCGGGCGTTTTTTGGCGCCGCAGAGTTCCGCGCGGATGCGGATTTCCTTTCCGGCGGGCGTGTAGGCGGCCGCGTTGTCAAGGAGGATCAGCAGGACCTGCCGAATACGTTCCGGGTCGGCCGTCACGGGCGGCAGCGTCTGCTTTGGCAGTTCCAGAAACAGGGAAAGTCCTTTCTGGCGGCAGACGGGCAGGCAGGCTTCATACGTTTCGATCAGAAGCGTATCCATATCCACGGGGCACAGGCGCAGGGACCATGTTCCGGATCCGGAGGACGCTAAAAGCAGCATATCGTCAATCAGATGGGACATGCGGACGCATTCGCGGTCAAACGTGTCAAGGATCGAGAGGACGGACGGGGAAATACCGGAGCGGTCCGCCGGGACGTTCCCGGACGCGCCGTTTAGCAGATCCGCTTTGATGGCCGAGGCTCCGGAGCGCAGGACGGCCAGGGGAGAACGAAGTTCATGCGAGGCGGAGGCAAGAAACTCCGCCTGTTTCTGTCTGCTTTCCTCCGCCGGCTTTAAGGACCAGCCCACGAAATTCCAGCTGATTATAAAAAGTCCCAGAATTCCCAGAACTTCCATAAAAATCAGAAGAAGGACGGTCCGGCGCAGCACGCGCAGGACGGAAGGGCGGTATGCCGCCAG
>CAZPGD010000263.1:0-2666 GCA_964585865.1 uncultured Hungatella sp.
CCGCTCCTTCCTCTTGTCGGGGGCGGGTCGTAAAGTCATGCTTTTTCGTGCAAGCACGAAACGCTTGACTTTGGGACCCTGGAGGCATCATATGAATAATTGTTCATATGACCATTATATATCCCGTAAAGAAAAATGCAAGTCTGATTTTTCTCATTTCCGTCCTGTTACATCGCATTTTCTGTCACCCGCTACACCGCCGCCATCAGCACCGGCACCGTCAGCACACACAGCACCGTCGTCAGGATAATCGCGGCGCTGCAGGCGGTTCCGTCCATTCCTTTCTCCGTCGCCAGAATCAGCGGAAGGTTCCCCACCGGCATCCCGAACATGATCATGCACACCGGCAACAGGCCCGTCCCGCCCAGCAGCAGGCGCAGGACGGGAAGCGCGAGAAGCGGCAGGATCAGCAGCTTAACCGCCGTAAACACATACAGCCTCGGCTGGCCGAAAATCTTTCGCATTTCCGAATGTGCCAGGGAATACCCGACCGCGACCAGAGCCATCGGCGAAGCCACGTTCCCCAGATACGTCACCGACGTTTTGATAAAACCCGGCAGCGGCACGTCGAAAATCACGATCAGCAGTCCCAGCACGCTGCAGATCGTCCCCGGATTCACCATCGCCTTCAGTGAGGACAGGGAGAAAGAACCGTTGAGCAGAGCGATCCCGTACGTATAGAACACAATGGTATATACCAGCATGAATTCCGTCACGTAAACAACATACTCCGCTCCCAGGACGCTCGACACCACCGGGATCCCGATAAATCCCACATTGGAAAAAACGAACATCATCTGGAAAATCTTCCTCTGATCCGGATCCTTGTCGAAAAAAGGCGCCGCGATCATTCCCACCACGATAAAAAAGGCGAACATCCCCACGGCGACCGCGCCGCCCAGCACAAGGGAACCGGCCGAAACCTGCCCCGCGGCGCCGATCGCGCTCGAGAGGATTAAAAGAGGATTAAACAGATTGACAATCATGGCGGACATCTGCTTGTTGGTATGCTCGTCCATCATGCCCGATTTTGCCAGATAATAGCCGGCGCCGATCATGATCAGAAGCGCCAGCATCTGAAACAGCACGGTGAAAAACGTCATAGCGGTCTTCCTTCCTGTGATGGGGGGCAAAAGGTATTTTGGCCCCCTATGATGCACGGATTTCTCCGCGCTTCATGCTCTCGAAATCCCAAACCGCCGCATCCGGAACCGCGGCAAAAACAAAACGGAACAGAGCGGTTAGCCATAACCATGGACGCCGCGAAGCGGCGCGCCGATTCCGCATAGAAAATTATCTTACGGCCGCATACTGTAATACAGCTGCCCCGGCACCAGCAGAACGCCTCTGGCCCGCGCCATCTCGCTGACGGTCACAAGCTGGTACCCTCTGTTCACCAGTTCCGGCACAATCTGCTCCACGGCGGCTCCCGTAGTCGCGTAAAGTTCATGCATCAGCACAATATCCCCGTCCCGCACCTGACTCAAAACAATATTCACCACGCTCTGCGTGTTCCGGCTCTCCCAGTCCCTCGTATCGATGCTCCACTGTATCATGGGATAATTCACGTTCGCCAGCACCGTACTGTTCTGATTGCCTCCCGGCAGCCTCATCAGCGCCGGCGGCACGCCGCTGGCCGCGGTGATCGCCGCCACACCCTGATCCACCTGACTGCGAATCACATCCGCGCTTTTCTTATTCAGCAGCGCGTGCGAATACGTATGGTTCCCGATCTCATGACCTTCCGCCACCATCCGCTGAAGTTCCGCCGCGCGGGACGCGCACCGTTCGCCCACCACGAAAAACGTGGCCTTGCCGCCATACGCGGCCAGGCAGTTCATGATCTGATTGCCCACGGCGGTCTGAGGACCGTCGTCAAAAGTCAGTGCCACCATCGGCCTTGCCGTATCAATCAGACGTCCCGCCGACAGAAACATCCCTTCCGGCACCTCGGCCGCGGCAGACTCCTCCGCGCCCGGCCCCTGCGCCGCACCCGGTCCCGCCGCCTGCGAGCCGTCTGTCCCGCCCGGTCCCTGCGCCGTTCCCGGCAGACCGGCTCCCGGTCCCGCGGGTCCCGCCGGATCCGTCCCCTGGCCGGAAGCGGACGCGCCCGCGCCCGTACCCCCTTCCGGGGACGTCTGCCCCTCCACGAACGCGATCTCGCCCGGCCCTTTGGGATGCGCGTACCGCCGCTGCACGATTCCGTCCCTGATCCAGGCTCCGTCTCCCGACACGCTGTATTGGTCCGGCGTCGTCGTATTCACCAGCAGATAGCCGTCGCTTCCGAAATAATAGCACTCCGCGACCCCGTCCTGATTGCCGTCCAGCCAGTGCCAGCCGTCGTTATAGCAGGATACGCCGTCGTCGCCCGTCATGTACTTCCATCCGCCTTCCGCTTCAATCCATCCCGCCGCCTGCGCGTTCACGCGCATAGACGCCGCCAGCCCCGCCGTCAGCGCCAGAAGAAAGATTCCCTTTTTCATGTTGTCACACCTCCCGTTTGCCGGATAAATGTCCTGCCAGCCTTTTCGATTATAGCTCAATTCCGCATGTTTGCAAACACTTTCTGCCGAAATATGCGGGCAGTCTGATTTCACTTCTGCAGGAGGGAGAAGCGTTTGTAAAGCGGAATTCCCACAAAGGCTGGTTCAAGGCCCCGGACCGCC
>CAZPGD010000264.1:0-2659 GCA_964585865.1 uncultured Hungatella sp.
GCGGGACGTCCCGGCATTGTGCCGCTTTTACGGGGAGAACGGAGCCGACGGGCTGCTGATACGCGACCTCTCGGAGACGGATGAGGACCATGAACGGACCGTCCGGATCCTCCGCCAGGCGATCCGGGAGGCGGATGTGCCCGTTATCGCCGGCGGCCGCGTCCGGCGTCTGGAGGACGTAAAAAAGTACCTGTATGCCGGAGCGGCGGCCGTATTTCTGGATATGTCGGACGACGGCGGCACGGAACTGCTGAAGGAAGCCTCCGGCCGTTTCGGCAGTCAAAAAATTTACGCGTATCTTCCCGGCGGGAATTTCCCGCGTCATGCGGAGGAATACGCCCGGATGGGCGCGTCCGCCTTAATCGTGGAGACGGACGGTGCGGAGCCGCCGGATCTTTCCGGCTGCGGTCTGCCGGTGCTGACCGTCCGCGGAGACAGTACGGCGGACGCGCTCGCCGTTTCCCTGCGGGAGCCGGCCGTCTCCGGCGTAATCCTGACCGCGCCGGACAGGAGGGAGAACGGCTGTATGCTTTTGAAACAGGAACTGAAGGCGTTTGGAATCCCCACGGAGACGTTTGAAAGCGGCATCCGCTGGGAGGAATTTAAACCGGGCGCGGACGGTCTGGTGCCGGTAATCACGCAGGATTACCGCACGGGAGAGGTGCTGATGCTGGCTTATATGAACGAGGAAGCATTTCATCACACCCTCGCCACGGGAAGAATGACGTATTACAGCCGCAGCCGCCGGAAACTGTGGGTAAAGGGAGAGACTTCCGGCCATTTCCAGTTTGTGAAGTCCCTGAAACTGGACTGCGACGGCGATACGGTTCTGGCGAAAGTCCGGCAGATCGGTCCCGCCTGCCACACGGGCGCGCGGTCCTGCTTTTTCCGCACGCTGGCGGAAAAGGAGTACCGCGATACGAACCCGCTGCGGGTCCTTGAAGACGTTTTCCGGGTCATACTGGACCGGAAGGAGCATCCCAAAGAAGGCTCCTACACCAATTACCTTTTTGACAAGGGGACAGACAAGATTCTGAAAAAAATTGGCGAGGAGGCTTCGGAAATTATCATTGCCTCAAAAAATCCCGATCCGGAAGAGATCCGGTACGAGATGGCTGATTTCCTTTATCATATGATGGTGCTGATGGCACAGAAGGGAATCACCTGGGAAGATATTACGGAGGAACTGGCAAACCGTTCATGATGCAAAGGAGGATTTCTATGTTTACAAATGTTACCGATCGCCTGCTGCGCTACGTTGCCGTTGATACGCAGTCCAAACCGGACGAAGCGGTGATCCCCAGCACGAAGAAACAATTTAATCTGGCGAACATTCTGGCCGCCGAACTGAAGGAAATGGGCGCTGCCGACGTGACCGCGGATGAGCACGCCTATGTCTACGCCACGATCCCGGCCACCTGCGGGGAGGGCAAAAATATTCCCGTCGTAGGTTTTATCGCGCATATGGACACCTCTCCGGACGCTTCCGGCGCGGATATCCGGCCCCAACTTATCCGGAACTATGACGGCCGCGACATCCTGCTGAACGGGGAGACCGGCATGAAGCTGAGTACAGAGCAGTTCCCGGCGCTTTTGAATTACGTCGGGCAGGATCTGATTACCACCGACGGCACCACGCTTCTGGGAGCGGACGACAAGGCCGGCGTGGCGGAAATCATGACCATGGCCGAGTTCCTGCTGGCGCACCCGGAGATTCCCCACGGCACCGTCAAGATCGGCTTTACCCCCGATGAGGAGGTCGGCTGCGGGGCGGATCGGTTCGACGTGAAAGGTTTCGGGGCCGACGTGGCCTATACCGTCGACGGCGGCGCGCTCGGCGAGATTGAATATGAGAATTTCAACGCCGCGTCCGCGAAAATCCATATAAGCGGTTCCAACATTCATCCCGGTTCCGCAAAAGGCAAGATGAAGAGCGCCATTCTGATTGCCGTAGAATTCCAGAACATGATGCCGGAATTCGCAAAGCCCATGTACACCGAAGGCTATGACGGATTCATTCATCTGACCAATTTAAACGGCTGCGTGGAAAGTGCCGATATGGGCTATATTATCCGTGAACATGACCGGAAGAAATTCCGGGATCTGAAGGACGACATGGTACGCGCGGCGGATTATCTGAACCGGAAGTACGGCGAGGGCACCGTGGAAATAACGCTGAAGGACAGCTACTATAACATGAAAGAAAAGATCCTTCCGCATATGTATCTGATCGATATTGCCAAAGACGCCATGCGGGATGTCGGCGTGGAACCGGAGATCTGCCCTGTCCGCGGCGGCACCGACGGGGCGCGTCTGTCCTTTATGGGGCTTCCCTGCCCGAATCTCTGCACCGGCGGCCACAATTTCCACGGGAAACACGAATTCGTCTGCATCCAGTCCATGGAAAAAATCGCGGAGATCCTGGTGAAAATCGTGGAGAAAATGGCCGAAAGGGGAAAATAATCGGGTGGGCCGCTGCAGTCATCCGTAAGTCGGCGCTGCCGCGTTTTCCTGCGGCAGCGCTTTCCGCTGCGGCGCCGGACAGGCATGTTCACGTAAGGGAGAAAGCCCGCGCCCCGGGGCGCGGGCGGGTGAACATGGTTACTTTCGCACGGTTCGCAAGGAGTTCCGTGATCAGTCCGGTTTTATCGACATAATA
>CAZPGD010000265.1:0-2652 GCA_964585865.1 uncultured Hungatella sp.
CGTCCCAGACCGCCGTTCCCGAGCGCCGGATCCGGCTCCTGATCCTCGATCACGTTCAGATCCATGCCCATTTCTTCCAGCGTTTCCCGAATCTCGTCCTGCGCCATGATGTTGATAATGTTGTTGCCAAGCGCGCGGCCCATGAGGAACTCCATGGACAGGTAGTAAACGATTTTGGCGTCCTGCCTGTCATACGCCTTGTGCGTGGCGATCCATTTGTCCACGATGATGTCCTTAACCGCGTAGGACACGGCCTGAAACATCTCCTGCTGCGTCGCGTCCTCCAGGTTCCTGCGGTACTTGCTCTTCAATGTGTAGATTACCGCGCGCTTAAATTCTTCTTTGTCAAATGCAGCATCCATATCTGTCGACTCTCCTCCTCTTTTTCCCGCGCCGGGGCGCGGTTCGCGGCCGGCCCTTTCGCCTCGGTTCGCACCCGGCTCCGACACCCCGCCAGTCCTTCCGCTGCGGTTCGCACCCGGCTCCGGCACTCCGCCGGCCCTTTCGCCGCGGTCCGCACCCGGCTCCGTCCGGTCTTTCCGCTGTGGCCGCACCCGGCTCCGTCCGGCACCCCGGCATCTGTCCGCAACGGTCCACCCGGTTTTGCGCAGCCGCGGCCGGTTTTTCCGCTGTGGCCGCATCTGGTTTCTTCCGGCATCCCGGCACACTTTCGCAATGGTCGCCCGATTTCGCACGGCCGCGGCCGGCCCTTCCGCCTCGGGTCGCATCCGGCTCCGGCACCCCGCCAGTCCTTCCGCCGCGGTTCGCCCCCGGCTCCGCACGGCTCCCCGCCGGCCTTTCCGCCGAGTTCCCCCTACCGCTTCTTCACGCCCAGCGTCACCTGCTGCCCGTTGATATTCCACTCCTTCCGGTACCCGTCCGTCTGCCCGGACACGATCTCCTCCGCCAGGACCTCCCCGCAAATCTCCGCGCCGTGCGCCTCAAAAACACGGGAAATCGTCTCGCTGCCCTGTTCATAGACCGTGATGTGGTCCATAACCTCAAAGCCGGCCTCCTTGCGCATGGTCTGGATCTTGCTGACCAGTTCCCTCACGAAGCCCTCCTCCACCAGTTCCGGGGTCAGGTTCGTATCCAGCACCACGGCCGCCGCGCCGTCCTCCTCAGACACATAGCCGGGCTTCTGCGTCATATCAATCAGCAGATCCGCCTCCGTCAGCACCACTTCCGTCCCCGCGAAATCAAACGTCAGCGCGCCGGCGCTTTTCAGGGTATCCATCGCCTCATTGCCGTCGATTTCGGCCAGCGCCTTCCGGATATTGTTCAGCTGCCTGCCGTACTTCGGGCCGACGGTGCGCAGCTGCGGCTTGAATGTATAGGTGGTGAAATCGCGAACGTCTTCCGTAAACACGGCCTCCCTGACGTTCAGTTCATCCTCGATGATCTCCACATAAAAATCGGACAGCGCGTGCTCCGCCCTGATAAACATCCGGCCCAGCGGCTGGCGGTTCTTCAGATTGGCAGTGTTGCGGGCGGCGCGGCCCAGGACGACGATGCGCAGCACCTCGTCCATGTCGGCTTCCAGCTGTTTGTCGATATAGCGCTCCTCCGCCTCCGGGAAAAAGCAGAGATGCACGCTCTCCGGCGCGGACGCGTCGACACTTCGCACCAGATTCTGATAAATGGCCTCCGTCATGAACGGGATCATGGGGGCGGCCGCCTTGCTCACGGTCACGAGGGCCGTGTACAGCGTCATATACGCGTTGATCTTGTCCTGCTCCATGCCTTTGGCCCAGAAACGCCCGCGGCTCCGGCGGACGTACCAGTTGCTCATTTCGTCCACAAACTCTTCCAGGGCCCTGGCCGCCTCGGGGATCCGGTACTGATCCAAGTTCCCGTCCACGTCCCGCACCATGGAATTCAGCCTGGACAGCAGCCACCGGTCCATGACCGGAAGTTTCTCATAATTCAGTTCGTATTTCCCCGGATCGAAATCATCGATGTCGGCGTACAGCACGAAGAACGCGTAGGTGTTCCACAGCGTCCCCAAAAATTTATTCTGCCCCTCCTGCACGGCCTTTCCGGAAAAACGCTTGGGCAGCCACGGCGCGCCGCTCGTATAGAAATACCAGCGGATGGCGTCGGCGCCGTACGTTGCCAGCGCGTCGAACGGATCGACGGCATTCCCTTTGGACTTGCTCATCTTCTGTCCGTTCTCATCCTGGACATGGCCCATGACAATGACGTTTTTGTAGGGCGAGCAGTTAAACAGAAGCGTCGAAATGGCCAGCAGGGAGTAGAACCATCCCCGTGTCTGGTCAACGGCCTCGGAAATGAAATCCGCCGGGAAATGTTTCCGGAACAGTTCGCGGTTCTCGAACGGATAGTGGTACTGCGCGAAGGGCATGGCGCCGGAGTCAAACCAGCAGTCGATCACCTCCGGCACGCGCTTCATCTGCTTCCCGCACTTCGGACAGGTGATCGTCACGGCGTCAATAAACGGACGGTGCAGTTCGATGTCCTCCGGACAGTTTGGCGACATTTCCTTCAGTTCCGCGATGCTGCCGACGCAGTGCTGCTCGCCGCACTCGCATTCCCAGATATTGAGCGGGGTCCCCCAGTAGCGGTTGCGGCTGATTCCCCAGTCCTGCACATTCTCCAGCCAGTCCCCGAAACGGCCTTTGCCGATGCTTT
>CAZPGD010000266.1:0-1253 GCA_964585865.1 uncultured Hungatella sp.
TGCCGGGCCGCTGGCCCCGGGGAAGCGGTTTGCGGGGGCGGAGGAAGCTGCGAAAGGGCGGTCTGCCGGGCCGCGGGCCCTGAGGAAGCCGTTTGCGGGGGCGCAGGAAGCTGCGAAAGAGCGGTCTGCCGGGCCGCGGGACTCGGGGAAGCGGTTTGCGGAGCGGAGAAAGCTGCGAAAGAGCGGTCTGCCGGTCCGCGGCGCGCGGTGGGAAGCGAATTGCGGGCCGCGGGTCCGTGGAAGGTGCGGGAAGAGCGGCCCGCGGGAAGTGTGGGAGAGCAAAATTCCATGGGGGATATGGAGAATCGGGAGAATCCGTTTAAATCGGGTTTCGCGGCGCTGATCGGGAGGCCGAACGTGGGCAAGTCCACGCTGATGAATCATCTTGTCGGGCAGAAGATCGCCATCACATCGGAGAAGCCCCAGACGACCCGGAACCGGATCCGGGCCGTATATACCGACCGGCGGGGACAGATCATTTTTCTGGACACGCCGGGGATCCACAAGGCCAAAAACAAGCTGGACGAATACATGGTGAACGTGGCGGAAGGTACTTTGCGGGAGGTAGACGTGATCCTCTGGCTGGTGGAACCTTCCGCGTTTATCGGGGCCGGGGAACGGCACATCGCGGAACTTCTGCGTGGGGTGAAAACCCCGGTGATCCTGGTGATCAATAAGATGGATACGGTAAAGGATCAGAAGGATATTTCCCGCTATGCGGCCGCCTATAAAAGCGTGGGCGAATTTGCGGAAATCGTGCCGGTATCGGCCTTAAAGGATCAGAATACGGACCGCATGACCAGTCTGATTTTTCAGTATCTGCCCTGCGGCCCGCAGTATTACGACGAGGATACGGTGACGGATCAGCCCATGCGGCAGATCGCGGCCGAACTGATCCGCGAGAAGGCGCTGCGGCTTCTGTCGGACGAGGTTCCCCACGGAATCGCCGTTACCATTGAGAAGATGAACGAGCGGAAGAACGGCCTGTTTGACATCGAGGCCACGATTATCTGCGAGCGGGATTCCCACAAGGGAATTATTATCGGCAAGGGCGGCGGAATGCTGAAGCGGATCGGCAGCGCCGCCCGGCAGGAGATCGAAAATCTCATGGGCGCGCGGGTCAACCTGCAGCTTTGGGTAAAGGTCCGGAAGGAGTGGCGGGACAGCGAACTTTACATGAAAAACTACGGGTATTTCGAAAGTTAGGGCGACGGCCCGCGCCGTACCGGCCGGGGCGGATAATGCCGGGGGAA
>CAZPGD010000266.1:1353-2639 GCA_964585865.1 uncultured Hungatella sp.
CCGCGCCGGTTCACAAGGGCAGAAATTCCGGCCGGCGGTCCGCGAAGACCGTGTAGTAGCGGAAGCCGCATTCTTTCAGCAGTTCCGCCACGCGGTCAAATTCATATCCGATCTGCGCGGGCGTGTGAGCGTCGGAGCCGACGGTGAGGAGTTCGCCCCCCAGTTCGCGGTAACGGCGCAGGATGTCCTCGCAGGGGTTGGGGTGGCCCAGCCGGCGGAAGCCGCCCGTATTACATTCCAGCGCCTTGCCTTTTTCGATGAGGGTTTTCAGAATGCCGTCGATGAGTTCCCGGTAATCGGAGGCCCGGAGGGGGCCGTTCTCCATGGGGCAGTAGCGCACGATATAATCCAGGTGCCCGTAGGAATCGAAGCAGTCCAGCGTCCGGATCGTTTCGAGCGAGACTTCGAAAAAACGCCGAAGGGCTTCCTCGCTGCTCCGCCCCTGATAGAAGGACGGAAAATACGGGTCCATGCCGTCAATGAAATGGAGGGAACCGATGACAAAATCAAACGGCCAGGACCGGGTCAGCCGGTCCAGATAGCCGGCAAGGTGTCCCTGAAGTCCCAGTTCCACGCCGATTCCGATCCGGACGCGGTCTTTGTATTCTTCCCGCAGTGTCCGCAGTTTGGCGAAATAGGCCGGAAAATCCAGGGTAAAATCGATCTCGGAGTCCACGTCGTAATCATGATGGTCCGTAATGCAGAGCCGCTCCATTCCAAGGGAGACGGCGCGCTCGATCTGCTCCCGGGGCGGCGTCCTGCTGTCTCCGGAAAAATCGGTATGCAAATGAAAATCGCAAAGCATGGGATGGGAACCTCCTCCGTCAGTCGCCCCGCCGGACAGGCGGGTCTCTTTTTTCCGACGCTCATTATAGCACGGGACGCCGCCGGAAGTACAGGGGGAAAGTAAAAAATCCCGTTTTCGCAATAAACACTTGACACAAACACAAATATTCATAACGCTTGGCAATGTAAATCAAACAGTGTATAATATTTAAGCAAGAGGAAAGATCCCGCGCGGCCATTTCCGGAACTTCCGTATGGGCGGCGCGGTGCTGATGGCCGCGGGCATTCTCACGCGGCTTGTTTGAATTTTTGAAAGATAAGGAATCTTGCCGGCAGCAGGTTCTCTGCATTTTCGGAACTGCGAGAAAAGGAGGCGTGACAGATGGGACCGCAAAAAAAGATGATCCCGATCGGGCTCGAGGACTTTGAGAAACTTCGTAAGAACGATTATTACTATGTCGATAAGACCGGGCTGATCCGGGAACTCCTTGCAAACAGAG
>CAZPGD010000267.1:0-2614 GCA_964585865.1 uncultured Hungatella sp.
GGAAGAAGCCGGAACGGTTTTCCCTCCCGCCGCCTGTCTCAGAAATACGGGAGCCGCCGCCAGAACCACCAGCGCCGCGGCTGCCGCGGCCGCGCCATACACCCATTTTCGGGGAAACCGTATCAGCCGGCCGCGCTTCTCTTCCCCGCCGCCGGTATTGGCAGTTTTCTCCGCGCCGTCCACGCGCAAATTCTCCTCCCCGTCTCCGGCGCCGGCAATTTCCTCCGCGCCGTCCACACGCGAACCTTCCTTCCCGCCTCCGGCACTGACAACTCTCTCCGCGCCAACCGCGCGCAGGCTCTCTTTCCCGCCTCCGGCGCCGGCAATTCCCTCCCCGTCATGCTCTCCCGCCGCGTTCCGCTCCGGATGTGCCTTCAGATTCCCCTCGATGCGGCTCCAGAGATCCGGTGCGGCCTGCGTCTTCATTTTACGATATTCCCGCTCGAACAGTTCCTCCCGTCTCATAGCCGCACCTCTTTTAATTTCCGGATCGCCGTCCGGTAGCACCAGGCCACCGTCCCCTGGGGTTTCCCCAGCAGTTCCGCAATCTCCTTAAACGTCAGTTCGCCCATAATCTTCAGATTGACAATCTGCCGTTCCTCCTCTTTCAGCGTCATCAAAGCCTGCTCAAGACTCAGCGTATTCACCACGCGCTCATCCACGGCGTCCTGCCCCTGCGGATCCTCCGGAAGCACTTCCGCCGGCTCCTCCCGGCGTCTCTTCCGCAGAAAGTCAATCGCCATATTTCTGGCAATGGTAATCATCCACGCCCGGTGCCCCCGCCCCGGCTTATACGTATCCGCGACATCCCAGAGCCGTATGAAAAAATCGCTCGTCACATCCTCCGCGTCCTCCCGGCTGCGCAGGATCTCCCGAACCACGGAGTAGATCAGGGGATTGTATTCCTCATAGATCGCCCGCAGGCCGTCTTTTTCATTCCTGCAGATTTGGCTGATACTCTCGTTAAACAGCTGTTCTGTCATGGCGGATCCTCTTTTGCTTCAGCCTTACATTATCCTATACGGATCATTCCGGCGTATTTATGGAAAATTCAACAAATTTTTTCAGCGTCCAGCTTATCCAGCATATCCCAGACGCCCAGCATATACATGACGCCCAGCGCCCTGTCATAGAGACCGTAACCGGGGCGCACGCTGCCCGGCTTCTCGTCCCAGAGATGGCGGCCGTGGTCCGGACGGATGTAACCTTCGTACCCGCAGTCATGGTACGCTTTCAGAATATCCAGAATCCCGGTGTCGCCGTCGCAGTCGCGGTGGCTGACCTCGCTGAAATCCCCGTTGGGGAAACGCCTGACATTACGGATATGGGCAAAAGCAATACGGTCGCAGTGTTTGCGGACGATCCCGGCCACATTGTTGCGCGGATCCGCGCTCAGGGAACCGCTGCACAGCGTCAGGCAATTATACGGATCGTCCACCATGGCCAGGAAACGGTCAATGGCCCCGGCGTTAATCAGCAGACGGGGCAGCCCGAAAATATCCCACGGCGGATCGTCCATATGGATCGCCATCCTGATGTCACACTCGTGGCAGGTTGGCATAATGGCCTCCAAAAAATACTGAAGATTCTCCCACAGCTTTTCCTTCGTCACGGGCGCGTAGGCTTTAAACAGTTCGTCCAGTTTCGCCATGCGCTCCGGTTCCCAGCCGGGAAACGTCATATTGTATTTCTCCGTAAAGGACATGATGTACCCGGCCATGGCGTTATAGTCGTCCTGTATCATATCTTTTTGGTAAAACAGCGCCGTGGAGCCGTCTCCCAACGGATGGAACAGATCAGAACGGGTCCAGTCAAAAATCGGCATGAAATTGTAACAGATAACCTTAACCCCGAAAGGCGCCAGGTTACGGATAGTCTGCTTATAGTTCTCGATGTAGCGGTCCCTGGACGGCAGACCGATTTTGATGTCGTCGTGCACGTTCACCGACTCGACCACGTCCATATTAAAACCGTACGGCTCCAGCTGCTTCTGCACGACGGCGATCTCATCGGGCTCCCAGACCTCGCCGGGCATCTTGTCGTGCAGGGCCCAGACAATCGTGGAAATGCCGGGAATCTGCCGGATATCGGACAGGGTAATCCTGTCGTTGCCTTCGCCGTACCAGCGCCAGCCCATTTGCATCGGCATACCGTTCTCCCCCTTTCCCGCCGCGGATCACACGCCGGAATACGCGGAGAACCCGCCGTCTACCGGGATCACGACGCCATTAACGAACCCGGACGCCTCATTGTTCAGAAGATACAGCAGGGTCCCGGCGAGCTCCTCCGCCTCCCCGAAACGGTTCATGGGCGTCGCCGCCAGGATCTTCTTCGTTCTCTCGGTAGGCGTGCCGTCGTCATTGAAGAGCAGGGCCCGGTTCTGATTGGTCACGAAAAATCCGGGCGCAATGGCGTTTACGCGGATGCCCACCCTGGAAAAATGGACGGCCAGCCACTGGGTGAAATTGCTGACGGCCGCCTTGGCGCCGCTGTAAGCCGGGATTTTGGTCAGCGGCGTAAACGCGTTCATCGAAGAGATATTCAAAATATTGCAGCCTTCGCGCCCGATCATGTCCTTCGCGAATACCTGGGTCGGAAGCAGGGTGCCGATGAA
>CAZPGD010000268.1:0-2590 GCA_964585865.1 uncultured Hungatella sp.
GCGGTATGGAAGAAGGATTTGCGAATGGAGCCGCATACCGGGGAGACGTGGAAGGTAATTTTCGGATGGAGCCGCTCTTCCCCCGCCGAAACATGCTGCGGCTCCGCGCGGGGGAAGGGAAAGATTTTGCCGGGTAATGATTACCGGGCAATCCTGTGATTTATAAGAAAGGTTCAGACGGCATCTGGCAGCCGGAGCGTCATGAAGGCTCCGTTCAATCTTCCGGTTCGAGATTGTCAAAGAGTTCTGAATCATAAAATTCCCGAATAGAGATTCCCAATCCTTCGATGAGCCTCTGGATGTTTACGATTCCGGGGTTCTGGCTTTTGTGATTTAAAATACTTTTTACGGTGGAGGGCGGCATACCGCTCTGATAGATCAGGGCATATACGGTGAGCCGTTTCTGTTTCCTCAGCTGCTGGATTCTTTTGATGGTTGCTTCCTGTATTTTCATATTCCCTTCCTTTCTTTTTTACAGTGTATCCTAAAAAACAGATATCATTAGGCGATATAATGGCCTTTTTCGATTTTTTTAGGCGGAGCCGCCGGGGCCGGCAACAAGATGTTCCGTCAGCAGTTAATACGGCGGGGCGGCTGAAGGTTACGGTTCCGCGGGAAGAGCGGGTATTTTGGCCGGATATTTTAGGAATACCGGTCTTGCTTTATGGGTCCCCCTATGCTATAATTTTTTCCGGTGATTCTATCAGTGCCGGTCCGGCCCGGGTGAAGAAGGGTGTCTTTGGGAGCAATGTGGCCGCCATCCTATTCGCTTTAGACGATGGGTCAGGGCCGCCAGGGGCAGTTCGGGAACATACCCGGAGAAGGGGCGGTACCGCGGTACGGTTTTGAGGAGGAAGTTCGGTTCCATGAATAATAATGACACGTATGAGCAGGAGATCGATTTAAAGGATTTGCTTTTTGCTGTTTTGTATAAATGGCGGCTGATCTGTGTGGTGGCTGTGGCTCTGGCGGTTGTGCTGGGTGTTTACCGCGGCGTGAAGATCTATCAGCCGGGGACGGACGAGCAGACACTGGCGGAAGCGGAGGCGGCCTATCAGAAAGATCTGGAAGCGTATGAACAGACGCGGCGGCTTTATGAGCAGGAAATTGCGAACATGCGGAACCAGATGAATTATCAGAGTGAATATCTGGAAAAATCCGTATTTATTAATATCAATCCGTATAATGTCTGGAAGGCTTCCGGTGTATGGTATATCGGCACGGATGATTTGGAGGAGATGAATAATACGGTTTCGGATCCGGCGGGCGCGGGAGAGAGTGTGTCCGGTTCGCGGCAGGGTTCGGCAAGCGCGGAGCAGGCGCCGGCCGGCGCGGGAGAGAATTCGTCCGATTCGCGGCAGGGTGCAACGGCCGCGGAGCAGGTTTTGTCGGGCACACGTCAGGCTTCAACGGGGACAGAGCAGATTCTGTCCGGCAAGCTTCAGGCGTCAGCGGGTGCCGGGCAGCCATCAGAAAGTGCGGGGCAGGTACCGGCGGGTACGGATCAGGCCGCGGATCGTTCGAACGCAATCGTGCGCGCGTATGGCATGGCGCTGACCAATGCGGATTTTCTGGAGCAGGCGGCGGGAAAGATCGGGATTGAACCGCGTTATCTGGGCGAGCTTGTTACGGTAAGCGGTGAAAATAACCTGATGACGGTTGAGATCCGATACACGGATAAGGATACTGCCGAGAAAATCATGGAAGAGTTCGAGGCGGGGGTTGAGTCGCTGCACAATCAGGTTTCGGAAAATGTTTTTGAGCACACACTCAGCAAAGTGGGAAGCAATGTGAATTCCGCGGTGGATCTGGAACTGGCGGAGAGACAGGCCGTAATGAAAGCGGATCGCGAGGAGGAAGAGTTGTCTCTCCAGGATAAGCAGAAGCTTCTGACGGATTTGACAGAGCCGGCGAAGCCGGACGTTTCATCATCGTCGGCGGTGTCGGGCGTGATCAAATACGCGGTGCTGGGAGGAGTCTTGGGAGCGTTTATCGTGGTATTCTTTGTCTGCGTCGCCTTCTTGATGAGTGATAAGCTGTATTCCGCGAAGCAGCTGAAGAATTACTGCAATGTGAAAATCATTGGCACATTGCCGCTGCCGGGAAGGGACGGCAAGGGAGCGATTAACCGCTGGCTGAAGAGGATCGAGGGGCGCCCGGGACCCGGAACGGAGGAAACGTCGTATGGTCTGATCGCGGCGAATGTTTCGAATTATTCGGAGGAGATTAAAACGGTGATTGTGGCCGGAGCGGCGGCCGCGGAACGGCTGCGGGAAGTGGCGGAGCGGCTGCGCCGGACGCTGCCGAAGCTGACGATCATAGCGGAAGGGGATCTGCTTCACGATCCCGAAGTGCTGAAATTGCTGCCGGAGTGTGATGGCGTTATTCTGGTGGAGGAGTGCGGACGTTCCGCTTACGGCGATGTGAGGCTGGAACTGGAAAAGATTAGAGATTTAAAGAAGCGCCTGATCGGATGTGTAGTATTTGAATGATGCCAGGGTCGAAAGTCGGAATCCACGGCATGTTTACATGCCGGTGGATGAAAGACTTTACGACCCGCCCCGACATGAGGAAGGAGAGGGGCAGGGGC
>CAZPGD010000269.1:0-2583 GCA_964585865.1 uncultured Hungatella sp.
TCCCGCTCCCGGCGGCCGCTCCGCTCCACAGATTATTTCCGCTTCCCTGCGTCCCGCCGGATCCCGCCGCACTGCCCTGCGCCCCGGCATTTCCCAGTCCCCAATTTATCTCAAGGTTCCCGCCCGTTACAGTCTGAAACCACAGTTTCATGCCCGTTTTCTCCTTTTATGCCCGCTTCCGTTACCCGTCCCGCAGCCGTTTTCCGCATCTTCTCGCCCGTCCGTTCCGCAGCCGTTTTCCGTATCTTCTCGCCCGTTCGCCGCGCCATACAAACGTTTTCCGCGTCCTGCCGGCCATCCGGCACGCATTGCCACCGGCTCCCGCGCCCCGCAGCCGTTTCCCGCTCTCTCCTGCCGACTCCGTTTCACTTCCGGTAATAGGCCAGCATCAGATCCACCATTCTTCCGTAACTCCGGACTCCTTCTGACTGGGAATTTATCTTTAAATATGTATCGTTCATCCGGTTTGACGCTTCCGCCACTTTTCCCTCATAACGGTTCCAGAACGCGTTATTTTTCTGAAGATCTTCCAGAACCGCGGGGTTCAGACGGGAGCGGATCTGTCCGTAGGCTTCGGGGTCCTGCGCGGCCAGGGCGTTGCCCGCGTAGATCCAGCCGGTCAAATAGCCGCTGTACCGGAAAGCGCGGTCAGAAGAATGGATGCAGGCCAGATAACCGATAAAGTTCGCCTCGTCTTCCCGCATAAAACCCCGAAGATGGGACAATTCATGGCAAATCGTATGAGGGATATTGCAGGCAGTCATATCGCGGTTATAGTTGGCCTCCACCGTAAAGGGAGAATAGATGCCGGAAAGCTGTTGAACGGACAAAAACCAGGAAACCAGCAGACCCTTCGGCCGGGGATAATACCCGGCCAGCTGCGGATACTGCTCCGCCAGGCCCGTCATTGCCTTCTGCCCCTCCGCGTTCCAGGCGGGATCATACGCCGCGGACGGGGACTGTCCTTCCGGATCCTCTCCCGCCGCCGCGTTCAGCTGAACCGTCAGAAATTCGCAAAGATCCCGCAGTTCCTTTACCGAGGAATCCCGGATTTCCAGGTCAAGATAGGAGGAAAAAGGACGCCGGTAATAATTGATACCGCAGCAGGCTGTATAAAGGAAAACAAGCAGACCCGTAAGGAATACCGCCAGAACCGCCGTATCCGACAATGCCTTCTTCAAAACAGCCGCGGACGGGAACCGCGAGATCTTGAAGATTAGGGACGCTATATGCAATAATAACCATACAGCGCTCAAATAAAGGCCAATCTCCACCACTGAAAACGGGAAAATGCCGCAAAATCGTCCGTAAATCCCCACTATACGCGGATATACCGTTGTGGCGTACCACTGTCCGAAACCGGCGGTCTTTCTGGCGGCCAGCTGAAGAATCCCCGCCGCGGCCAGCAGAACCACGCTGGCCGGCAAAAGGACACGGCCTTTCCTGACGCCTGCCCCCTTATGCCCGCCGCTTTCGCGCGGTCCGCCCGTTCTGTTTCTCTTCACCGGCAATCCAGCCCCCTCCGTTCTGTTCTCCTGCCTGTTTTCCGTCTTTCCGGCAACCCTGTTTGTTTCCCCGTCCTTTCAGCAGCCTTGCCGGTTCCCCCGTCCTTTTGGCAACTGCGTCCGCTTTCTCGCTCTTTCCGCAATCCCGTCCGCTTTCTCGCTCTTTCCGCAGTCACGTCCGTTTTTCCGTCTTTTCGGCAGCCATGCCCGTTTCCCGGCAATCCTGTCTGCTACCAGTATAACACATCCTTCTCTCTCCACATATTAATTCTTTCTTACCATTTTTAAAAACCTCTTGCGGAAACCCCGTAACTCATTTACACTATTAAAATAGAATTCACGGGGAAGGTCGCGCACATGAAAAAAGCAAGCAAATCCGGGCAGGACAATGCCAAACAGGAAGAACCGTTCAGCTGGAAAAAGGAAATACTCAGCTGGATCCAGATTCTGGTAATCGCTGCCGCCATCGCTTTCGCACTGAATACCTTTGTCATCGCCAACAGCCGGGTCCCTACCGGCTCCATGAAGAATACCATCATGGAGGGCGACCGTGTCATCGGTTCCCGGTTATCCTACCGGTTCAGCAAGCCGGAACGTGGGGATATCGCGATCTTTATTTTCGGATATAAATGCAGGAACTGCGGCGTTTCCTACCAGGAAACGGAGACCGGCTTCTGCCCCAAGTGCGGACGGGCGGACAAGCGCAATTCCGTGATTTATTATGTCAAGCGCGTGATCGGCCTGCCGGGCGATACCGTTGATATCCATGACGGCCACGTATATCTGAACGGTTCCGAGACGCCTTATGACGAACCCTATCTGGCGGAACCCATGGAGACGCCGGAACCGCTTCATTATGAAGTGCCGGAGGGGCATTATCTGATGCTGGGCGACAACCGGAACTATTCTCTGGACGCCCGCTTCTGGAGATATACATACATCGCGCAGGAAAAGATGATCGCCAAAGTCCTGTTCCGCTATTTTCCGAAGATCGGGATGCTGCATTAAAGACGGGTGGGTCCCAAAGTCATGCTTTTCCGTGCAAGCACGAAACGCATGACCTTTTGACCCTGGCTGC
>CAZPGD010000270.1:0-1245 GCA_964585865.1 uncultured Hungatella sp.
GTGGGAGTGCGAAGCACGGAACAATCCGTCTGGCATCATTTGACCCCAACATCATTTGATGATGCTGCCCTGTTCGAGAGTCCGAATCCGCAACGTGTTCACATGCCGGCGGGACGTTCCCGGACGGTTGCCATTCTCCGCAAAATATTGTATAATCTATCCCGAAACGGAAGGGGGCGTATTGTCATGAAAACGCGGGTAGCCGTTATGAGCATCATCGTCAAGAGCGGCGACACGGTGGAAAGGCTCAACGGGATCCTCCACGATTACGGGGACTACATCATCGGCCGCATGGGCATCCCGTACAGGCAGCGAAACATCAATATCATCAGCGTAGCCATCGACGCGCCGCAGGACACGATTTCCGCGCTGGCGGGAAAGCTGGGCAAACTCCCCGGCGTCAGCGTAAAAACCGCGTTTTCCGAAGTTCAAAGCGACAACTGAGAGACGGCGTGCGCCGCACGCAGGAGGATTCCCGTCATGAACTGGTCTTTACTCGGCATATTCGATCTGGTAGGCACCATCGCGTTCGCGATTTCCGGCGCCTCCGCAGGCATCCATCACAAAATGGATCTTTTCGGCGTGAACATCCTGGCCGTCACGACCGCCTGCGGCGGCGGGGTGATGCGGGACCTTATCATCGGCCATATCCCGCCCCGGATGTTTCTGAATCCCTTCTATGTGGCCGTGTCGGTCGTCGTCGCCAACATTGTATTTTTATTGATGTACCTGCATCGGAAAATGCCGCCGAAGATCGCGCCCGCCTACGAACAGCTGTATTTCTGGTTCGACACCGTCGGTCTCGCCGCCTTTACCGTGGACGGCGTCATGATCGGCGTGGAAGCCGGATACGCCGATAATTTTTTTCTGCTCACCTGTCTGGGCTTCCTCACGGGAGCCGGCGGCGGCACGCTCCGTGACATTATGGCCGACCAGGTGCCGGGAATCTTCAGAAAGCATATTTACGCGCTGGCCTCCATCGCGGGAGGGCTTTCCATGCCGGTCATTCACCGGATATGCGGCTCCTGGAGAATCGCTATGTTCGGCGCTTTTCTGATCGTCCTCGCGCTGCGCTGTCTGGCGGCCCGCTTCCGCTGGAACCTGCCGCGGGTGTCGTGACGGGATACTCCGACGCTCTCCGCAGACGGCAAACACCCGCGAACCGCGATAATCTCCGCCAGGCCCCCATGTCTCCTTCCGGACTCTGTCCGGCATCTGTTCCCTTCCGGATTCCGCCCGATCCCC
>CAZPGD010000270.1:1345-2570 GCA_964585865.1 uncultured Hungatella sp.
ATTTGGCCGGACGGGAGTTCCGGCGGCGTTCAGTCCGCATTCAGAGCGCCGAACCGTGTTTCGGAACGTAGAATTCCTCTCTCCACGCGCCTTCCAGTTTGAGCAGCGCGATTTTCCTTCCCAGGCCGCCCGCGTACCCCGTCAGGTTCCCGTCCGCTCCGACCACGCGGTGACAGGGAACAATGACGGAAATCGCATTGCGGGCCACCGCCCCTCCCACCGCCCGGGCCGGCACGGACCGCGAACCGCGCGCGGCCGCCAGACGCTTCGCGATCTCTCCGTAGGAAACGGTTTCCCCGTACGGGACGGAGCAGAGAAGCATTCCTACTTCCTTTTGAAAATCCGTGCCCGTAAAATGAAGCGGCACGGCAAATTCCGGCTTTCCGCCCGAAAAATAGCAGTCGAGCCATGTTTTCGCCTGTTCCAGTACCGGCAGTTCCATTTCTTCCTGCCGCCCGTCCGAACCGCGGGCAAAATATTTCTGCCCCTCGAACCACAGTCCGGTCAGGCCCGTTTCGTCCGCCTCCAGCAGAATATCCCCGAGCGGGGACGGATAATGACTGATATACCGCATGGAACCTCCTTTCCGCCGTTCGTTCCGGATTTTATTTTGTCATAAAAATTTGCCGGCGTCAATGCCTTTGTTTCACGATTTCGCGGCGGACACAGGCGGCGCGAATGCCTTTCGGCCGGACCGCTTCGGGCGGCGCCGGACAGGACCGCGTCGTGTGCCTCCTCGGCCGAACTGCGTCGGACGACTCCTCGGTCGAACCACTTCGGGCGGCGCATCAGCCGAACCGCTTCGGACGGCGTCTCGGCCGAACCGCTTCGGGCGGCGCCTCGGCTGAACCGCTTCGGATTGCGCCCCGCCGAACCGCGTCGGGCGGCGCCTCGGCTGAACCGCGTCGGGCGGCATCTCGGCCGACCCGCTTCGGGCGGCATCTCAGCCGAACCGCTTCGGGCTGCGCCGGACAGAACCGCGTCGCGTGCCGCCCGGCCGGACGGCCGGACAACACACGATTGACAGACGGAACAATTCGGATTATAATCCATATTAATAGCGCAAGATTAAATCTCACGGCAACGAAAAGGCGCGCTAAAAAACACATGCCCTTTTAACCGGGGCATCAACACATGATGTTGGGGTCAAATGATGCCAAGCGGGTCGTAAAGTCATTCATCCGCCGGCATGTAAACATGCCGTGGATTCAGACTTTCGACCCTG
>CAZPGD010000271.1:0-2563 GCA_964585865.1 uncultured Hungatella sp.
CCGGCGGATGAAGGACTTTATGACCCGCCCCGACATGAGGAAGGAGTGGGGCAGGTGCCCCACGGATTCCGAATGGCGGGAAGGATTGCGGGAGTGCGAAGCACGGAGCAATCCGTCAGGCATCATATGTCCTGGCATTAAAGCAGTGCCAGGGGCAAAAGTCGGAATCCACGGCATGTTTACATGCCGGTGGATGAAGGACTTTATGACCCGCCCGGCATCCGAGAAAGTTTTTAAACCTTTCCTGTTGCGCGGAACATGTTTTTCATATATACTCTGTTTACGGAACAAACGCCGCGTGAGCAAGCCGCATCCGTCGAAAGCGCGCGGCCCCGGCAGATATTTCCCTTAAGGAGGCCCCTATGAAACAGATTCACACCACCGCCCTGACCGATCAGCAGAAACGGGAAGTCCGGGAACTGGTTTCCCGCTGCCGCGAATATGAGCCGATTACGCTGTCCGCTCCCGACGAGGACGGCCCGGACTATTATCTTCTGTATGAGGAATCGGAAGAGAACCGCAAAACCCCGGCCATACTGACCGGATTCAGCTTTCTGTTCTTCACTTCCACATGGGAGGACGACCCGGAAAACGGCGCCGCTACCGGTGAATTTACCGCCTTTGTCCATCCGCGGTACCGCCGGAAAGGATATTTTACCTCCATGCTGGACGCGGCCCTTGCGCGGGCGGACGATTATGAGGCCGAACACGGCTGTCAGGTGGATTTCTGCTTCGTGACGGATGAGAAGTCTCCCGCCGCTCTGAAGGTTCTGGAGGCCATCGGCGCGGAATACTGGTACTCGGAATACAGGATGGTCCGGCCCTTGTCGGCCGCTGACCGGGAATATGTTCCCCGCGTGGACATCGGCACGGCTCCCGACCGGGAAGAAACGGAAACGGCGGAACTGTACACCGCCTCCATGGACGGCCGGACCATCGGAACCTGCGCCGTCCTGCCTTCGCAAAGCGGCTGCTATCTGTTTGCGTTCCAAATCCGGGAAGAATACAGGGGGCGGGGGTATGGAAAGGATTTTCTGAGAGGAATGCTGGCACTGCTGGCCGCGAGATGCCTGCCGGAAAAGCCGGACCGTACGTCCGAAGCGGCCCATTCTGTCCCCGGGCAGGCCGGAAAGGCGACCGCGCGGACCCCTTCCGTCTCCGTGCAGGTCTCGGGCCTGAATTATATTGCCCGGAACCTTTATAAAAAAACAGGGTTCCGAAACACAGAATCCCTGTCCTACTACATTTATTAAAATACAATCCGGGGCCTTTGCTATCCGGGCCATCTATTATTCCGGCTATCCGCTGTCCGAATCCTCAGCTAGATCCGGATCCGTTCCGCGGCCTCGTCCAGCCAGGGCGCTTCCACGAACTCCACGGCCCCCTGGTCGACGCTCCTCGCGGTTCCCGTTTCAATGGGGATTTTCGCCAGCACCGGGATGTCGTATCCGGCGGCGATCTCATCGATATGACTCTCACCGAACACATTGATCCGTCTGCCGCAGTCCGGGCATACCAGATAACTCATATTCTCGACGACGCCGAGAATCGGAATATCCATTTTGCGGGCCATATTGACCGCTTTCGCCACAATCATGGACACCAGTTCCTGCGGCGAAGTGACGATCACGATGCCATCCACGGGGAGAGACTGAAAGACCGTCAGCGGCACGTCGCCCGTGCCCGGCGGCATATCCACGAACATATAGTCGATATCCTTCCAGTACGTCTCGTTCCAGAATTGTTTGACCGCGCCGGCAATAACCGGTCCGCGCCAGATAACCGGATCCGTATCCTTCTCTAACAGCAGGTTGGCCGATATGATCTGGATCCCGGTGGCGGTGGTAGCCGGGACCATCAGTTCCGCCCCGCCGATCTCCGTCACGGAAATGCCGCCGTCTATGCCAAACGCTTTCGGGATGGACGGTCCGGTGATATCCGCGTCCAGGATCGCCGTGCGGAAGCCTCCGGCGTTCATCTTTACCGCCAGCAGGGACGTCACCAGTGATTTGCCCACACCGCCTTTGCCGCTGACAACGGCAATCACTTTCCCGACGGAACTGGCCGGGTTCAGCGCTTCCAGAAAGCTGGTCCGCTCCTGCGTCCTGCTCGGGCAGTTTACGCCGCAGGTATCGCAATTACGCGTGCAGTCCTCACTTGTCGCAGCCATGATCATTCCTCCCAATCGGTTCTAAAGGTTCTGAGGCGCGTACGCGCCCTCTCTGACAGTCAGTATAGCGCACATCCGCCGAAATGTCTACTCCCGGTTTTCGTTCGTGTGCCGCCGCGTCCCGTGCCGGATCCCCCGCGAACCCCTTTGAACCTTTTCCTCACGCCGGCCGCCGCAGCGCCCGGAAGACGCCGCCGCGCTCCATGACCCACGCGAGCGTGTAAAAGAGCAGGGAATTGATGGGCCACATAATCAGGTTCTTGATGACCCGCATGGGCAGCAGCGCCCAGAACCCTTTCTCATACATTATCGTCAGCCAAAGCGTTCCCAGAAGCATGTTGCAGACGACTGAAACGGTCAGTTCCGCCGCCAGCACCCGCCAGATGCTCAGCG
>CAZPGD010000272.1:0-2540 GCA_964585865.1 uncultured Hungatella sp.
TAGCGGATCGTCAGGTAATCCCGCAGATTCACGAAATCCATATGATTCCGGAGCAGAACGGTCCGGCTCTCCTGATCAAACGAAACCACCCGGGCCGGGCGAAATACATTTTTAAACTCCAAAAGACCCGTATGCGGGCGGCGATCCGGATAGACCAGGCCGTCCACGCAGAAATTCCCGTCGTGCGGATATTCGCCGTGGTCGCCGCCGTAAGCATATTTTCTGCGTCCGTCCGCCGCCTCGCCCAGATCGACGGCATGGTCGCACCATTCCCAGACAAAACCTCCGCACGCCCGCTCATATTTCTGAAAAATCCGGAAATAATCTTCCAGATCGCCGGGACCGTTGCCCATTGCATGGCAGAACTCGCATAAAAGGAACGGCTTGTCCGGATCCTTCGCCATGTACGCTTCTATATCCTCCAGCGGGGCGTACATGCGGCTGTGAAGGTCGATATTCGAATAATCATGCTTTCCGTTCGGATCCGCGTAGCGGGCGCTTTCGAAATGAGTCAGCCTTGTCCGGTCAAATGCTTTCGTCCACCGCAGCGCCTCCTCAAAGGTACAGCCGTAGCCGCATTCATTGCCCATGGACCAGATCACCACGCAGGGCCGGTTCTTATCTCGGTGCACGCACCGCTGAACGCGGTCCACGGTCGCCTCGGTATAGGCGGGATTGTCGGCAATGGGGTGGCTCCAGCGGCGGCACATTTCCTCCCACGCCGATACGCGCATATAAACGGAATTCGTTCCATGGCTCTCATTGTCCGCCTCATCAATCACAAGGAACCCGTAACGGTCACAAAGCTGGTAAAACTCGGGGCGGTTGGGATAATGGCTGGTACGGATACAGTTGATATTGTGCTCTTTCATCAGCCGCAGATCCGTACGCAGCTGATCCAAGGAAATCGTAAAACCCGTCACCGGATCGGAATCGTGGCGGTTGGTCCCGTGAAAAAGGATCCGGCGCCCGTTCAGATAAACCACCGCGCCGCGGACGGAAATCTCGCGGATTCCCACGCGCTCCTCGATAATCTCGCCGCCGCATTCCAGGACGAGCGCGTACAAATACGGCGTTTCCGGCGTCCACAGGTGCGGCTCCGCAACACGGAAGACCAGCCGGGCCGCCGCTCCGCCCGCGGCATTCGGCCCGCCAATCCGCACGTTCGCTCCATCCGGACAATCCTTTCTCCTGCCTGTTCCATCCGGTTGGTCTGTCCGCCCGGTCATCTCATCCGGCCGGGCCGCAGCTCCGCCCGCGGCATTCAGCCGGCCCATCCGCGCGTCCGCTCCGGCCGGACGGCAATATTCTTCCGCTATCAGCTTCCCGCCCATATCATAGAGCGCCGCCCGCACCGGCACCGGCCGGTCAAAATACGTCAGATCCACGCGGACACGGGCTCCGCCGTCCTCAAGCGGAGTCGTTACAAAATAATCGAAAATCCCCTGCTCCGGCCTTTTCAGCAGATAAACGTCGCGGAAAATGCCGCTCATGCGAAATTTATCCTGATCTTCCATGTAGCTTCCGTCGCACCATTTCAGAACCAGGACCGCCAGCAGATTGTCCCCCGGGCGCAGCAGATCCGTCACGTCAAATTCGCTGGTCGAATGGGACACCTGGCTGTAACCCACATAAACGCCGTTCACCCAGACATAGAAACAGGAATCAACGCCTTCAAAATTTAAAAACGCTTTCGGCGCGCGCTCATCCTTTTCATAGAAAAACCGCCGCACATAGGCGCCGCACGGATTTTCCTGCGGCACATACGGCGGGTCCATCGGAAACGGGTAGCGCGTATTGGTATATTGATGGCGGTCGTAACCGAGGCACTGCCAGCAGGACGGCACCGGTACCTCGTCATATCCCGCCGTGTCATAATCCTCCCTGTAAAATTCATCCGTCAGATCATAAATACTGTCATAATACCGGAATTTCCATGTCCCCGAGAGGGACTGGAAACGGTCGGAACTTTCCCGGTTCAGAACGGGATCTTCCATTCTGCGGGAAGCCGGAACATAATACGCGCGGTTCGGCATGGTATTTTCATGCAAAACAGACAAATCCTCATAGTACTTTGGAACAATCATCGCCTTTTCCTTTCTTACGCCGCCGGCGTATCCCGCCGGAAACGTACTTCTGCATTTTCCTACAGGTAACAGGTAAGATAAAGACTTTCATGCCGCAGGGCGACACCTCGGTTATTCCGCAAAAAAGATTATACCATGGGGACGCTGCTCATTTCAATAAGTATTATTGCGGTTTTGACGAAACAGGCTTAACACTGAGCGACGACGTGCCGACATACGTTATCAAACCCTTCGAGGGCCGGCGCATGGATGAACGTCTCCGTCTGCGTTTTGCAAGCGCCCCGGACTTAGATGAAAGCCGTCTCCTTTTTGGAGCAGTCTGAATTGGTGATTGAGGACGCGGACTGAAGACTGTGCGTTTCTGTTTTGATATATTTCATTCCGAGTGCATTCAACTACATTATTATGTCGCGGAATGAGGAAACTGCCTGTTTGAATAGCTGCACCAATTGT
>CAZPGD010000273.1:0-2529 GCA_964585865.1 uncultured Hungatella sp.
TGACGCCGGAGGAAGGCGTCGCCTATCTGGAAGAGCAGGCGAAGATCGTGTTCCCGAACTATACCGGCCAGTAAGCGGATTTTGAGCCGGCAGCGGAAAGTATGACAATCGGTCAGGGCGGAACTGCCACGCGCGGTTCCGCCCGCATCGTAATGCCGGACAATATGGAAGTTTATAAAACGGAAGGGGGGGACGGAAGTGGCAGGAAAAAGAGCGACGTCGAGCGACGTGGCCCGGCTGGCGGGCGTTTCGCAGCCGACGGTTTCGATGATCCTCAATCATTACGAAAATTCCCGTTTTTCGGAAGAAACCGTGCAGAAAGTGATGGACGCCTGCG
Source organism: uncultured Hungatella sp. (assembly GCA_964585865.1). GTDB lineage: Bacteria > Bacillota > Clostridia > Lachnospirales > Lachnospiraceae > UBA3402. The sequence continues at coordinate 338 of CAZPGD010000273.1, forward strand.
AGCAGCTGAACTACAAGATCCCGTCGGCCAGACGGCAGAGCGGCGGAGAGAAGGGCAATTCTCTGCTCGTGGCCATCAGCCCGACGCTGGAAAACCTGCATTACGTCCGCATTCTGAAGGCGGCCGAGGGGCAGGCGGAGGCGAAAGGCTACACGCTGGTCTCCATGATCACCAACCGGGACAAAATAAAGGAGAAGCAGATAGTTGACATGGTGCTGTCCTTCAAGGCGGCCGGGGCGCTGTATCTGTACAAGCCCGTGAACACGGTGGCGCTGACGAGGCTGATGAACCAGATCCCGGTGATCCTGATCTGCGACAAGGCGGAAGTCAACAACGTCAGCAGCGTCAACATGGACAGCGAGAAAACGGGCGTGCTGATCGGGGAGCATCTGCTGGAACTCGGGCACAAAAAAATCGCCTATGTGGCCCCGGATCTGTCCGACCGTTTTGTCCACAGGCAGCTGCGCCTCGCGGGGCTGAAAAAAGCGTTCCGCGACGCGCATGTCAGCCCCTTCAATATCCGCGTATGCACCATGGACAGCGAAGGGATTTCCGGCAGTCCCGGTCTTACTTCCTATGAGGCCGGCTTCTGTCTGGGCGGGGTTGTCGCGGATCAGTATCCCGAAGTCACCGCCCTGGTGGGGATGAACGATATGACCGCCATGGGAATCATGGACGCCCTGCTGCAGCGCAAATACAGGATCCCGCGCGATTACTCCGTCTGCGGGTGCGATAACACCATCATTTCGCGCTTCAACACGGTTTCTCTGACGTCCGTCGAACCGTTCTCCATCGACCGCGGACAGGAGGCGGTCAACGTGCTGATCCGCAAGATCGAGGACCACGACGCGGCGGATACCTTCAGCACCGTACAGGTCGAATTCGCGCCGAAACTGATCGTGAGAGGATCCACCGGGCCGAATCATAAGAACCCGTAGGAAACTGAAAAAAACCGTAAAAAAAATTATAGTAATTATTATTAATAATATCAATTGAAAAATTCGCATATTCTGTATCTCCCCGGCGTCGGAACCCCATAAAATGGGGGGGGCGACGCGCTCTCACGGCGGGATTGGTAATATTTTTGCTAATAATCCCGTCATACTTTCCGGAATTTATCAATAATTTGGGATATTGGCGTAGTTGACAAAAAATTGAAAACGCATATAATCGTTTTTGTAAAATTTATCTCAAGAGATGCCAGGGTCGAAAGTCGGAATCCACGACATGTTTACATGCCGGCGGATGAAAGACTTAACGACCCGCTCTGGCGGCATCATCTGACTCTGAAAGGAGGGGTGCGTTACAAAACGGGGCGCGCGGACATTTTTACGGAAGCAGCGTGGAGCGCCGCGTTTTGAAACCTTCCGGCAGGTCTGACCGGGCAACGGAACCGGGGGATCGTGCCATTCCGGCTGAAACGGATCCGTGACAGGGGAGCCGTCCGGCGGCCGGACCAAGCGTGACGGTGATCGAAATGATCAAATATTTTTAAAAAAGGGGGCAGCAAATGAGCGAGATAGTTTTTAAAAACGTCTGCAAGTCATTCGGGGAGACCAAGGTAATCGAGAATCTGGATCTGACCCTGAAGGACGGCGAATTTACGGTGCTGGTAGGAGCGTCCGGCTGCGGCAAGACTACGCTGCTGCGCATGATTGCCGGCATCGGTCCCGCCACATCCGGCGAGATCTACATGGACGGGGAGGAAATCAGCGATATTCCACCCGGCAAGCGCGGCATTGCGATGGTTTTCCAGAATTACGCCATATACCCGACGATGACCGTGCGCGGCAACATTGATTTCGGACTGAAGAACAAGAAGGTTCCCAAGGCGGAACGCGACCGTCTGGTAGACGAGGTGGCGGCGACTGTCGGCCTGACGCCTTATCTTGACCGGAAGCCGGGCGCGCTGTCCGGCGGCCAGAGACAGAGAGTTGCCCTGGCAAGGGCCATGGTCAAGAACCCGAAAGTATTCCTGATGGACGAGCCGCTGTCGAACCTGGACGCCAAGCTGCGCGGTTCCATGCGGTCCGAACTGATCGAACTTCACAACCGTCTGAAAGCGACGTTCGTGTACGTGACGCATGACCAGGCGGAGGCCATGAGTATGGCGGATACGATCATTCTGATGGATGCCGGCAAGATCATGCAGCAGGCGTCTCCGGAAGTGATCTACAACGATCCGGACAATA
>CAZPGD010000274.1:0-2522 GCA_964585865.1 uncultured Hungatella sp.
GTCGTAACCGTCACGGTGATTGCGATCATAATAACGGCCACCACGGAAGCCTGCGTCCAGTCGCCCAGGGACATGGCCTGCTGGTAAATCATTGTGGCCAGCACCCGGGTGTCCGTGCCGCCCAGAAGCTGCGGGGTCGTATAGGCGGTGAGGCAGCCCGTAAAGACCAGCACGCACCCCGTCACCAGCCCCGGAAGGCTCAGCGGGAGAACGACATGCCGGAAAACCGCGAGCCGGGACGCGCCGAGACTGCCGGCCGCCAGGTTCAGATCCTCGGAAATATTGTCCATAATGCCGATCAGCGAGAGGATCATCAGCGGCAGGAACAGCTGCACGAAGCCGACCGTCATGGAAAATTCGTTGTAAAGAAGGCTGACGGGCTTATCCACGATCCCGGATCTGACCAGCAGGTTGTTGACGAAGCCCTTCTTGCCCAGTATGACCATCCAGCTGAAGGAGCGGATCACGGGACTGGTGAACATGGGAAATACCGCCAGCGCCATGAGGACGCCCTTGTTTTTCGCGTATTTGGAAATGTAGTAAGCTGTGGGAAATCCGAGCAGTGCGCATATGAATGTGCTGAAGAGACTCAAGCGGATGCTGCGCCAGAATACCTGTTTAAAATAGGTGCTTTTGAAAATATTGAAGTAATTTATAAGGGAAAAGGACCCTGCCTCGTCCATAAAACTTGTAAACAGCAGGCTGAACAGCGGAATGAGCATGAAAAACGCCAGGAACAAACATCCCGGCAAAATAAACAGCAGATAAATCCTGCTCTTTTTCTCAACCAAGGGATTCACCGCCTTTCTCCGTATATGACATAACGGCCCGGCGTGGCCGCGCAGTACGCGGGCTTCGGAACCTGCCGCCCAGCACATGTCCTAACATATCATCACAGCCGCAAAAAGTCAACTGTCATTTTTCCGGTTTTCCGGCCGCGGGAGCGGCCTTTTGCAGCAGTTCAGACAGCAGTTCAGACGAAATCTTTTGCGCGGCCGCCGGCCGCGCAAGAAGCACCGGATGGTTGTCCGATGTGAGAACAGTTCCTTTAAATCATTTCCCGGTATTTCGAGGCGCTCTCCGTAAAAGCCGTCATGGCCCCGGCAAGTTCCGCACGGATCCGGTCCGGGTCCGCGTACAGCAGCCGTCCGCCGCACACCAGGCGGCAGCCGTCCACCCACACGCTGTCCACATTGGAGGCATTGGCGGAATAGACAAGAACCGAATACGGGTTATAGGCGGGGAACATATTGACCGATTTCGTCTCCACAAGCACCAGATCCGCTTTCTTTCCCGGTTCAATGGAACCGATTTCCTTCTCCGCTCCCAGCGCCGCCGCTCCGCCTATGGTGGCCATGCGGACCAGTTCTTTAGCGGGGAAAACGCTCCGGTCGCGGCAGCGGGTCTTCTGGAAACAGGCAATCATGCGCATCTGCGTAAAAAGATCCAGCGTGTTGCCGGATGCCGGACCGTCCGTGCCCGCTCCGACCGTCACGCCTGCCTCCATCATCTCTTTCACGGGACAGATCCCCTTGCCGGCCTTGGTATTGGAACCCGCGCAATGGGCCACTTTCGTGCCGGTGGCCGCAAGCAGCGCAATATCCTCCTCGGTGGCGTGAATGCAGTGGGCCGCGATGGTTCCGGGTCCCAGAACACCCAAATCGTACAAAAATCCGATGGGCGTCCGCCCGTATTCTTTCCGAAAATATTCCGCCTCATAGTCCATTTCGCTGACATGGAGCGTATAGGGAATCCCATGGCGCACCGCCAGTTCGTGGGCCGCTTTCAGAATCTCCGGTGAAACGGTGTTCGCGGCGTGCGGAGCCACCACGGGACGGATCCGCGCATGGCCGTTCCACGTACGGATCAATTCTTCGCAAAGCGCAAGGCCGTCCCGCGGGGTCCTGCTGTCGCAGGTCTCCGCGTCCAGAACCGTCTGCCCCACCCAGGCCCGTATTCCCATGGCATCGCAGGCCTCGGCGACCCGGTCCTCAAAATAGTACATGTCCAGCACCGTGGTGACGCCCGCCAGCAGCAGTTCGCACACGGCGTAACGGGAACTGAGATAGACCAGTTCCGGCGTCATGGCCTCCCGTTCCAGCGGGAACAGGAAGCGCCGCAGGCGGTCCGGGCAGTCGTCGCCCATGGAGCGGAAAGGGATCATGGGAATGTGACTGTGGACATTGACCATGCCGGGCATCAGGATCCCGCCTTCTCCGTCAACCGTTTCGCCCTCGCCCGGCGGAAGCGCCGGCCCCTCGCCGGGTCCCGCTTCCAAAATACGGTTCCCTTCAAACAGCACATAGCCGTTCCCATACATGCGGTCTTCCCCGTCCATGGTCAGAACCGCGGCATGGCAGATCTTGGTTTTCATGATCCTCCCTTCCCCCGCACGGGAACCGGGCACCTGTCCGCCCGGGCTGCATAACGCTTTCCAGCCGCATCAGCGCACTCCCGCAATCCTGCCCGACATTCGGAATCCGTGGGGCCCCCGCCCCACTTCTTCCTCATGTCGGGGCGGG
>CAZPGD010000275.1:0-2519 GCA_964585865.1 uncultured Hungatella sp.
TGTTGGGCGCGCCGCCGAACTCCGTGGGGCAGCCGCAGAAAATCTTGGTCTTTGTGGCAAGTTCCACATGCACTTCCAGGCCGATGACCGTCTCATACTGTTTCCTCATATCCGAAGACCTCCCTCCCCGCTTCCCGGCCCGGCGGACCATGCAGGGGCCGATCCCGGAAATCCGGCTTCCCTGTCTGACGGCCCGGCAAACCGCGCGGAAACCGTTCCCGAAAATCCGGCTTCCCCGCCTGACGGCTCAGCGGACCGCGCGGAAACCGTTCCCAAAAATCCGGCTTCCCCGCCTGACGGCCCGGCAAGCCGCGCGGAAACCGTTCCCGAAAATCCGGCTTCCCCGTCTGACGGCCCGGCAAACCGCACGGAAACCGTCTCCGGCGATCCGGCCGCCGCTCTCCGTCCCTTCGCCAGCGGCGGAGCCTCATAACTCCTGCTCCGCTCAAACGCGTATCCGGCGCGGATCACGTTCTTTTCCTGAAAACAATCCGCGATCAGCTGCAGGCCGATCGGCAGGCCCCGGGAATCCCTGCCGCAGGGAACCGTCATGCCGGGCAGCCCGGCCAGATTCACGGAAATCGTGTAGATGTCCCCCAAATACATTTTCAGCGGATCGCCCAGAGATTCACCCAGCTTCGGCGCGACAGTCGGCGCCGCCGGACCGAGGATCACATCGTACCGCTCAAACGCCTTGTCAAATTCCCGCTTGATCAGGGCCTTTGTCCGCAGCGCTTTCAGATAATAGGCGTCGTAGTACCCGGAACTGAGCACGAAGGAACCCAGCATGATGCGCCGTTTCACTTCCGCGCCAAAGCCCTCGGAACGGCTCTTCTTATACATATTGTGAAGACCGTCGTACTCCTTTGCCCGCAGGCCGTATTTCACGCCGTCGAAACGGGAAAGGTTGGAACTGGCCTCGGCCGAGGCAATCACGTAATAGGCCGGGATCGCGTACCGCACCAGACCCAGATCAAATTCTTCCACGAACGCGCCTTTTTCTTCCAGCACCTTCGCCGCGGCCAGAACCGCCGCCTTTACTTCCCCGTCTAGGCCCTCGCCCAGATAATCGCGCGGGATGCCGATCCGCATCCCCCTCACATCGTCCTTCAGGGCAGAAGTAAAATCGCAGTCCGTTCTGGGAACCGACGTACTGTCCTTCCTGTCATGGGAAGCGATCACTTCCAGAATCGCCGCGCAGTCGGTCACGTCCTTCGCGATGGGGCCGATCTGATCCAGGGAGGACCCGTAAGCGACCAGACCGTACCGGGACACCGTTCCGTAAGTCGGCTTGAGCCCGGTGACGCCGCAAAACGAACTCGGCTGGCGGATGGAACCGCCGGTGTCGGAACCCAGCGCATAGAAACACTCGTTTGCCGCCACCGCCGCGCAGGAGCCGCCGGAAGACCCGCCCGGAACGTGCCGCGTGTTCCACGGGTTCCTTGTGACACCGAAAGCGGATGTCTCCGTGGTGCTTCCCATGGCAAATTCGTCCATGTTGGTCTTGCCAAGGATCACCGCGCCCGCCTTTTCCAGGTTCCGAACCGCCTCTGCCGTGTAGGTCGGGACAAAATTGCCGAGAATCTTCGAGCAGCAGGTCGTCCGCATCCCCGCCGTACACAGATTGTCCTTTAAAGCCACCGGCACGCCCGCCAGCGGGCCGGTCAGACGGCCTTCATCAATCCCCTTCTGGACCTCCGCGGCGCGCGCCATGGCGCCCTCTTCATCAACCGTCACATAGGCGTGGATTTCCGGGTCCGTGTCCCGGATCTGCTCAAGAGCCGCTCTTGTCGCCTCCTCCACGCCGATCTCGCCGCCTTGTATCAGCCTGCCCAGTTCTACGGCAGTCCTGTCCAATATACTCAAAACGCTCTCCTTTCCCCGGACCGCTCCCCGCGCCGCGCGACCGGATTTCCGCCCGGCGCAGCCGGATTTCTGTCAGGACGCGGCCGGACTCCCGACGGGACGCAGCCGGACTCCCGACGGGCACAGCCAGCCCCATCGGGACACAGCCGGACCCGCCAAGACACAGCCGGACTCCCGTCGGGGCACAGCCGGACCCGCCGGGTACAGCCGGCTCCATCGGGACGCGGCCGGACTCCCGCCGGGCACAGCCGGCTCCATCGGGGCACAGCCAGCCCCGCCGGGACACAGCCGGACTCCCGTCGGGGCACAGCCGGATCCGCCGGAACGCGGCCGCCTTCCCCTCACTCGACGGTCTTCGGCACCTTGAATGATCCGTCCTTCTGCTCCGGCGCGTTCCGCAGCATATTCTCCCGGTCGTCGCCGTTCGTCACCACGTCCTCGCGGAACACATTGTTCATGGAAAACACATGGGACATGGGCTCCACGCCGTCGGTATCCAGTTCATTCAGCATATCAATGTAGTCCAGCATCCGGCCCATGTCCGTTTTCGCCGCTTCCTTCTCCTCATCCGAAAGTTCCAGCTTGGCGAGAATGCCTACGTATTCGATTGTTTCGTCGCTGATCACATGCGCCATGCTCCTGCTCTCCTTCCC
>CAZPGD010000276.1:0-2500 GCA_964585865.1 uncultured Hungatella sp.
TATTACTACCACACGGACCTGAACCGTGCGCGTCTGCCAATTCCGCCACTTCTGCGCGTTCCGAAGAACAAATCGAAGTATAAACGATAAAACAAAATCTGTCAATACTTTTTCACAATTTCGCGGAAAAAACTGTCCGCTGAAGCGAAAACCGTCTTCCGGGCACGGGCGCGAACGGGCGTCCGCGCCCGGTAACGCTTGTCAAACCGCGCGGGAGACGGTATAATGTGTCCGGGAGGGAGGAATATCGTATGGCACTTGACGGAATCGTAATCGCGAATCTCACCAGGGACTTAAAGGCCCGCCTGGAAGGGGCGAAGATCACCAAAATCGCCCAGCCGGAGAAAGACGCGCTTTTATTTACGGTAAAGAACCGCAAGGACACCTGCCGGGTCCTCATGTCGGCCAGCCCCGGCCTTCCGTTAATCTACTTTACGGACACCAACAGGCCGGGACCGCTGACGGCGCCGAATTTCTGTATGCTTCTGCGCAAATACATCGGCAGCGGCCGCATCCTTTCGGTGACGCAGCCGGGTATGGAACGGATCATCGAGTTCCTCATTGAACATCCGGACGAAATGGGGGATATCTGCCGCAAACGCCTGATCATCGAACTGATGGGCAAGCACAGCAACATTATCTTCTGCCGGGAGGACGGCATGATTCTGGACAGCATCCGGCACGTGTCCGCGCAGATCAGTTCCGTGCGCGAGGTATTGCCGGGACGGCAGTACTTTATCCCGAAGACCGTGGATAAAGCCGACCCGCTGACCGTCACGGAAGACGAATTTGCCCGGCGGCTGCTCTCCTCGCCCACACCGGTGCAAAAAGCCATCTATACGAACCTGACCGGCATAAGCCCCATCGTCGCCGCGGAACTCTGCCATCTCGCGTCCGTCGACGCGGACGCGGCGGCCGGCAGTCTGACGGCGGCGGAGATCACCCATCTCTATCACATGTTCGCCCTGATGATGGAGGACGTTCGGGAAGGACGGTTCACGCCCAATATCATTTACAGGGCGGAAGAACCGGTGGAATTTGCCTCGGTGCCGCTGACCTGCTTCCACGCGCGGCCATGGGAGGAAGAGCCCGGGAACGGGTACCGAATGCGGATTTTTGATTCCGTGAGCCGGCTTTTGGAAACCTATTACGCCTCTAAGGACGCCGTCGCCCGCATCCGCCAGAAATCCTCGGATCTGCGGAAAATCGTCCAGACGGCCCTGGAGCGCAATTACAAGAAGCTGGATCTGCAGGAAAAACAGCTCCGGGATACGGAAAACCGCGACAGGTACCGGATAAACGGCGAACTGCTCAATACCTACGGTTACGAACTGCAAGGCGGTGAGAAGGAACTGCGCTGTCTGAATTATTATACGGGAGAGGAAGTCCGGATCCCTTTGGATCCCCGGCTGACGGCCGGCGAGAACGCGCAGAAATACTTTGATAAATATAACAACCTGAAGCGCACCAGCGAAGCGCTTACCGGGCAGACGGAGGAAGTGCGCCGGGAGATTGATCATCTGGAATCGATCGCCGCCTCGCTGGAAATCGCCCGGAAAGAGGAGGATCTCGTACCGATCAAGGAAGAACTGACCGAATACGGCTTCATCCGCCGCCACCGCACGGACGGCAAAAAAGTCCGCGTTACCAGCAAACCTTTCCATTACCTTTCATCCGACGGCTTCCATATCTATGTAGGGAAAAATAACTACCAGAACGAGGAACTGACCTTCCGGATGGCGGACGGAAATGACTGGTGGTTTCATGCCAAGGGAATCCCCGGTTCACATGTGATCGTAAAAACAGAAGGGAAAGAACTGCCTGACCGGACGTTTACGGAGGCAGGGGCTCTGGCCGCCTACTACTCCAAGGGCCGCGGCAATGAAAAGGTGGAGGTTGACTATATCCAAAAAAAACATATCCGCAAGGTAGCGGGCGCGGCTCCCGGCTTTGTTATCTACCACACCAATTATTCCCTCGTTGCCGTGCCACGCGCGGATCTGCGGGAAATCCCGTAGGATTCGGATTCCCGCAGATTTCCGTCTCACACAGATTTCGGATTCCCGCAGATTTCCGTCTCACACAGATTTCGGATTCCCGCTCAGTCTTTCAAAACGCCTTTGATCGCGTCCAGCAGTTCCCCGAACTCCTCAAAGGCGGGCAGATCCGGATTGTCCGCGAGGATCTTTTCCGTACTTCGGAACAGGAAACCTGCCTTGCCGGCGCGGATCATCGCCAGGTCGTTGTAGCTGTCCCCGACGGCAATCGTCTCGAAACCGACGGACCGGAGCGCCTCAACCGTACGGAGTTTCGACTGGGGCACCCGCACGCGGTAGCCGGTCACTTCGCCGTCCGGAGCCGTTTCCAGCGTATTGCAGAAAAGCGTCGGCCACGCCAGTTTCTCCATAAGCGGCCGCGCAAACTGGGTAAAGGTATCGCTTAAAATGATCACCTGGGTCATGCTCCTAAGTTCGTATTTTATTTGTTTAGGGAAAGTGTT